>DASYFZ010000105.1:0-6903 GCA_036000295.1 Solirubrobacteraceae bacterium | reverse complement strand
GACACGCTGGCCTCGTCGCTGATGACGATCCCGGTTTTCCGGGTGAAGCTGATGGCGTTCGCGTTCGGTGCGGCGGTCGCGGCGATGGCCGGAACGGTGTTCGCCGCCCAGCAGATCAACGTATTCCCGACCGACTTCGCGACGCCGTTCTTGATCCTGATCTACGCCGGCTTGATCCTGGGCGGCGCGGGCAGCCTTGCGGGCGCCGTCCTCGGCGGCCTGATCCTGTCGGTCACGCTCGACGGGTTATTGCGAAGCCCGACCGAGTCGGGATACATCTTCTACGGGCTGATCCTCGCGACGATGGTCGTCAAGATCCGCCCCTGGGCGCGTCTGGGCGCGATCCTCGGCGCGACCGTGGTGTTCGGCATCGTTGTGCACGCGATCGTCAAGGCGATCAGCCCGTCTGCGGTGGCAGGTGGCCCGCAGTCGAGCGGCTGGATCTCAGACCTCCTCCACAACTGGGTCGTCGTGCCCTCCAACCCGACTCGTGCCGGGAACATCGGCTACGTCCTGCTGCTGGTGCTGGTGATCGCACTCGTGCAGCTCAAGGGTCGATGGCGCGACATCGTGATGGTGCCGACGCTGTATCTCGCCGCCTGCGTGTGGGAGGGCGTGCTCGTCGCCCAGCCGTCGATCACGCGCCAGATCCTGCTCGGTGTGATTCTGATCGTGATGATGAACGCGCGGCCCAACGGACTGCTCGGCCGAAGACGCGTCGAGGTGGTGTAGATATGGCGCTTCTCGAGATAGACAAGCTCTCGCTGTCGTTCGGCGGCCTCAAAGCCCTGTCCGAGCTCGACCTCAACGTCGACCAGGGCGAAGTCGTCAGCATCATCGGCCCCAACGGCGCCGGCAAGTCCACGGTGTTCAACGTGATCACCGGCGTATACGAGCCGACCGCGGGCGACGTCCGCTTCGATGCCAAGAGCATCGTCGGCCTGCAGCCGTACAAGATCACGCGGCGGGGCATCGCTCGGACGTTCCAAAGCCTGCGGCTGTTCTTGAACATGTCCGTCAAGGAGAACGTGATGGCGGCGACCTACGGCGACACCAAGGCCACGCCACTCGAGTCGATCTTCCGCCTGCCTCGCGCGCGCCGCGAGGAACGCGAGGTTCGAGAGCTCACCGAGAACGTGCTGGGGTTCTTCGGCCAGCGGCTGGCGGGCTACCGCTGGGACCAGCCGGCGTACAGCCTGTCCTACGCAAACCGCCGGCGCCTCGAGATCGCCCGGGCGCTTGCAACCAAGCCGCGGCTGCTTCTGCTCGACGAGCCCGCAGCCGGCATGAACCCCAACGAGACGCACGAGGTCACCGAGCTGATCGGCCGCCTGCGAAACGAGCTCGGGGTCGGGATCCTCGTGATCGAACACGACATGCACGTCGTCGAAGGCTGCTCTGACCGGGTGGTCGCGCTCGACCACGGCGTAAAGATCGCCGAGGGCAGCTTCAACGAGGTCGCAAACCACCCGGCAGTCGTCGAGGCCTACCTCGGCCGCGACCCCGAGGCGCTGGCGGAGGCCTAGTGTCCCGATTCAGAAACTCGCGGGCATTCGAGGCGTCCCTGGCGGCGCCGGGCTTTGTCCTCGTCACCTCGCGCAGCGCCGCTGCGCTTCGGCTCCTGCGTCCGCGCCCGGCATCCACCAGTGACACCTCTCGGTGCCCACGAACTTCTGAATCGAGACACTAGTGGACGACACCCTGCTCAGCCTCGACAACGTCACGACGTACTACGCGCAGATGCGGATCCTCGAGGGCATCTCGCTGAAGGTCGGAGCGGGCGAGCTGGTGTGCCTGCTCGGCGGCAACGCGTCGGGCAAGTCGACCACGCTCAAGACGATCCTCGGCATCGTCCGGCCGCGCTCAGGACGCGTGCTGCTGGCGGGCGAGGACGTGACCACTTGGCCGGTCCCGCAGCGGATCGCCAACGGCCTGGCGATCGTCCCCGAGAACCGGCGCCTGTTCGGGCAGATGACGGTGCGCGAGAACCTCGAGCTTGGCGCCGTGCTTCGAACCGATTCGCTCGACGAGGACTTCGAACGCGTGCACACGCTGTTCCCGCGGCTGCACGAGCGCCGCGACCAGATGGCCGGCACGCTGTCGGGCGGCGAGCAGCAGATGGTGGCGATGGGCCGCGCGTTGATGTCAAAGCCGCGGATGCTGCTGATGGACGAGCCGTCGATGGGGCTGTCGCCCGCGCTCGTGCAACAGAACTTCAAGATCATCAAAGAGGTCCACGAGTCCGGCGTGGCGGTCCTGATGGTCGAGCAGAACGCGACCATGGCGCTGTCGATCGCCGACCGCGGCTATGTGCTCTCGACCGGCGAGATCGTGCTCGAAGGCCCCGCGGCGGACCTACTCAAGAGCGAGGACCTAAGGCGCGCATACCTGGGCGCCTGACGGCCCGGGTCAGTCGCCGATGTAAACCGGCGTGCCGACCGAAACGCGGTCGTAGAGGTCGATCACGTCGGGGATCAGCATCCGCACGCACCCGTGCGAGAACGCGTGGCCGATCGAGCTGACCTCGTCGGTTCCGTGGATGCCGGCGCCGTCGAAGATCCCCATCCAGCGCGCCTTGATCGGATCGTCCGGTCCCGGCGGGATCAACTTGCCGGCCAGCGCGCCTGCCCAGGCGCTGTTGGGCACCTGCCACGGAGGATCGACTGCCTTGTTCTGGATGTGGTACAGGCCGGCGGGAGTCTCCAGGCCCTGCTGGCCGACAGCGATCGGGTAGCTGCGCGCGATCTTGAGGTCCTTGTACACGCGCAGGGTGAAATGCCCGCGGTCGATGGTGATGAACGACGGGTACTGACCGGCGAGCTTGGTCGTCGGGACCTTCGGAGCGGTCTCGGTCGTGCGGACGTTGATCGGCCGGCGTTGCCCGGGATGCTCGAGCGCGCGGTCAAGGGCGGCCGTCAGCGCTGCGGTCTTGACCGCGAGGCCGTTCTGCGACGGCACCGTTCCGAGTCCAGCCGCCGTGTAGGAGACGCTGGCGTCGCGCGCCGGTCGGTTCAGCGTGCGCTTCACGCGCCCGACCAGTCGCGTTACAGCCGCACGCGAGTAGGTCACCTGCGGCTGGATGTCGGCGTCGACGCCGCCGCCGGTCAGCTCGCGCGACACGCGCGTGAAGATCGATCCGTTGCGGCTTCGCGCGAGTGCCTCGTCGACCGCGGCGTTGACGTCGACCGTCACGCCGGCAGCTCTGGGCGACAGCTTGAACCGGTGGGCGTGGAATCGAACCACCACCGGCTGTTCGAACCGCGGCAGGTACTCGCGCTGCAGCCGTGCCCGCGCCTGCGCCGCGCTCAGCCCGCCGACGTCGATGCCGGCGACCGCGACGCCCTTGGCGATCTTGTCGCGGTGGCCATGGTCATAGGCGTACAGCGCCCCCGCGCCGAGCACCAGCACGCCGATCAGGACTCCCGTGAAGATGATGAGCGATCGTTTCCCCATCGCTGATGACCCCTGTCAGCCCCTAAGTTCGAACAGGGCCTCGCCTCCCATCGCTCGTGAGATGTTGTTCGCGGTCGTCGCCAGGTGGTCGTGCAGCGCGATCGCGGCGGTGTCGGAGTCGTGCGTCACGCATGATTCGAGGATCACGCGATGCTCCCAGCGCCGCTTCTTGAGCTGCCGGCACTCGGGGACCTCGAGGCAGTAGCGCTCGCTCGTCTCCCACACCGGCCGGATCAACCGGATCAGCCACGCCGAGTCGGCGGCGTCGTACAGCGCGAAGTGAAACGCAGCGTGCGCAGCGGATGCCTCGGCGGTCCGGTCGTCGGTCATCGCCTCCAAAGTATGGAGACGGTGCCGGGCGGCTTCTTCATCGCTGTCCTGGAAGCGCTCGGCGGCGCGCCGGATCGCCAGCACCTCCAGCGCCATGCGCGCCTCGTAGACCTCCGACAGGTCGACGACCGACAGCTCCGTGACCCGCGCTCCCCGGTGCGGGATGTTCTCCACCAGCCCCGCCGCGTCGAGTCTCCTGACCGCCTCGCGGATCGGCATCGGGCTCATGTCGAGCACGTCGGCGAGCTCCTCGATCGGCAGCCGCGTGCCTGGGCGCAGGCGTCCGGTGATGATCGCCCAGTGCAGCGTTTCGAACGCCTTCTCGGCCAGCGTTCGATGCCCCCGCTTCGAGCCTTCATCCGCAAGCACGGCAAGATGCGACTCCATGTCGCGCGTAGTATCGGAATCGTTGATCAAAAGTCAAGAACACGATCGCAACTATGCAAAGGCTCTCGACGACGCCGACCCGCTCCGAGCCTTTCGCGACCGGTTCGTGATCGACGACGACCTGGTCTACCTCGACGGCAACTCGCTCGGCCGGCTCCCGCGCGCCACGGTCGACCGGCTCCAGCGCGTGGTCGCCGAGCAGTGGGGCAGACGGCTCATCCGAGGCTGGGACGAGGGCTGGCTCGAGCTGCCGACCGAGATCGGCGACCGGCTCGGCACCGCCGCGCTCGGCGCCGCCCCCGGCCAGACGATCGTCGCCGACTCGACCACCGTCTGTTTCTACAAGCTCGCCTGCGCCGCGCTTGACCTGCGGCCCGGGCGCAACCAGATCGTCACCGACTACGACAACTTCCCGACCGACCGCTACGTGCTTGAGGGACTGGCGCGCACCCGCGATCTGGAGCTTGTTTTCTTGCGCGGCGATCCTTCCTACGGTCCGATGCCCGGCGACGTGCTCAACCTTGTCGGCGGCCAGACGGCCCTCGTGACGTTCTCGCACGTCTCCTACCGCTCGGCCCACATCGCCGACCTGGCGCAGATCTCAGAGATCGCGCGCGGCGCCGGGGCGCTGACACTGTGGGACCTCAGCCACAGCGCCGGCTCGGTGCCCGTGCAACTCGACGCCGACGGCGCCGACCTCGCGGTCGGCTGCACCTACAAGTACCTCAACGGCGGACCCGGCGCCCCAGCCTTCATGTACGCCCGCGTCGGCCTGCAGGCGCAGCTCAGCCAACCCATCTGGGGTTGGCTCGGCCGCCGCAACCCCTTCGAGATGGAACACGGCTACGACCCCGCGCCCGGAATGACCGCGCTGCTGTCGGGCACGCCGCCGGTGCTCGGCCTGAGCGCCGTCGACGAGGGCGTGCGGCTCGTCGAGCAGGCCGGGATCGACCGGATCCGCGCCAAGGGCGTCGCGCTGAGCGAGTTCGCGATCGCCCTCGCAGACGACCGTCTCGCCGGGGGCGGCGTGTCGGTGATGTCGCCGCGCGACGCCGCGCACCGCGGTGCCCACGTCGCGCTCGCGCATCCCGACGCCAAGCGCCTGTGCGCGGCGCTGATCGAACGCGGCGTGATCCCCGACTTCCGGCGCCCGGACGTGATCCGCTTCGGGCTGTCGCCGCTGACCACGCGTTTCGCCGACGTGTGGGACGGGATCGAGACGCTGAGGACGCTCCTCTAACGCAGCGTCAGCAGCGCGGCGCTCCCTGCCGGGAGCGACACGTTGTAGGCGCCGCCGCGCGGCTTGACCGACGCGACCTGCCGCGTGCCGGCGAGCTGCCCTGTGGTGGTGACGGCGCCGAAGCTCTGGCCGCCGAGCGTCACGCCGGCGGTCGCGCCGAGGCGCGGGGCGAGCAGCCGCTCGACCGACGCGGCCCCGGTTCCCCCCGGAACCCGCACGGCCAGCGACCGGCTGTGCCGCGGGTCGTCGTTGATCAGCACGATCCGCGTACGGCGGTCGGGCGCGCGCGTGGCCCACGCGTGCAGCAGACCACCAGCGCTGCGCACCCGCAGCAGTCGCGAGCGCGGCGGCGCCGCCTGCGCGAACAGCAGCATCCCGTAGTACTGCGGCTTGACTGACGCTGTCCATACGCCGTCGAAGGGCTTAAACGTGAACAGCTCGTAGGCCGCGCCGCCGAACGTGTGCAGGTTGACCCCGTCGACGCCCGCCCGCGCCATCGCAAACAGCGAGTCGACCGTCCACAGCGCCGACGCGAAAGCGTTGCTCACGCCCGGCGTGCCGCCGCACGAGACGGTGTTCATCTCGTCGACGCGGATCGAGTCGCCGTGCGAGTGTGCCGCGGCGACAAGCGAGGCGGTGGTCGTGCCGACGCTCGACGACGCATCGGGCGCGAGCAGATCGGCGATCGACGGTCCCTCTGAACGTGCGCTGCAATGCGCGAGCCCGTAGTGGTGGACGGTGACGACGCGCACCCTGCCACGCTGTGCCTTGGCGAAGCTTCCCAGCTGCGCCAGCCAGTTGGCCGATCCGATCGACGGGCCGGCGAGCGTCACGCGGGGCAGCGAGCGTTCGATCTTCGCGTAGTCGGCCAGGTAGCGGTCAAAGCCCCAGTTGGCTGCGCGGCCCGGGACCTCGTCGCCCTTGTCGTTCTTGTACCAGCCATAGCCGTGATACAGCTCGGGCTCGTTGCCGAGCTCGAGCGCCTGTACCCGGTTTGCGCCGAGCCCGGACAGGAGCGCGCGCGCCTGCGCCGCGGCGAGCCTGGCGTTGTCGGCCTCGAGGTTGATCCCCAGGATCAGCTTCGCGTTCAGGTCCGCGGCAAGCGCATGGGTGACCTGCATCCAAAGCGGGGTCAGGCTGATCCGGATCCCGCGCGGACGGTTGACCGACGAGACCGGCCACCACGCCCAGTCGGTGCTGTCACCGCCGATCCGAATCGATGGTTGCTGTCCGGGGCTGACGTTGCGCACGAGCTGCAGGAACACCGGGTTCAGCGCGCCGGGATCGGTGCCGGCGTACGCCTCGACGGTCGGGAACTCGAGCGACAGGCCGAGAAAGCCGGGCCTGATCGCGTGTACGGACTGCGCTCCCCCGATCGTGACGACCGTGGCCGGCGGTGTTGCACGCGCAGCCGGTGTCGCCGCGCCCATGGCGAGCGCGACGACGGCCGCCCGGCGCACCAAGCGTGCTCTCACGGCGCGATCGTCAGCAGC
>DASYFZ010000072.1:0-8475 GCA_036000295.1 Solirubrobacteraceae bacterium | reverse complement strand
GTCGTCAGGAAGTTTCGCCGCTGGCGTGCACGCAGCTCGTTGATCTCGGGATCGTCGGTGGGACCCTCGACGCCGTGGTTCCACGAGCGGTTGTCGTCGGTCCCGTCGCGGTTGTCCTCGAGGTTTGCCTCGTTGTGCTTCTCGTTGTAGGAGACGAGATCTGAGAGCGTGAACCCGTCGTGAGCGGTGATGAAGTTGATCGACGCGAACGGCTCGCGGCCGTCGGACTCGTACAGATCCGCGGAGCCCGCCAGACGCTGGGCGAACTGTCCCGCGCTGGCTTGACCGCGCCAGAAGTCGCGGACCGTGTCGCGGTAGATGCCGTTCCACTCCGACCAGAGCACCGGGAAGTTGCCCACCTGGTAACCGCCAGGGCCGACGTCCCACGGCTCGGCGATCAGCTTGACCTGCGAGAGGACGGGGTCCTGGTGGATGACGTCGAAGAACGCCGACAGGCGGTCGACGTCGTAGAACTCGCGCGCGAGCGCCGACGCCAGGTCGAAGCGGAAGCCATCGACGTGGCACTCGATCACCCAGTAGCGCAGCGAGTCCATGATCAGCCGCAGCACGCTCGGGTGGACCGGGTTCAGGGAGTTGCCCGTGCCGGTGAAGTCCATGTAGAACCGCTGGTCCTCGGGCATCAACCGGTAGTAGGAGCGATTGTCGACGCCCTTGAACGACAGCATCGGACCCAGGTGGTTGCCCTCGGCGGTGTGGTTGTAGACGACGTCGAGGATCACCTCGATGCCGGCGCGATGGAGCGCCTTGACCATCCCTTTGAACTCGCGTACCTGCTCGCCACGCCGGCCGGTGGCCGCGTACTCGGAGTGCGGGGCCAGGTAGCCGATCGTGCTGTAGCCCCAATAGTTCTTGAGGCCGCGCTCGAACAGGAAGGACTCGTCGGCGATGTGATGGACGGGGAGCAGCTCGACTGCCGTGACGCCCAGCTCTTGCAGGTAGGCGATCGCCGGATCGGACGCCAAGCCGGCGTAGGTGCCGCGCAGGTCCTCGCGGACGTCGGGATGGTTCTTGGTGAACCCCTTGACGTGAGTCTCGTAGATGACCGTCTCGGAGAACGGGATGCCGGGCGGACGATCGCCCTCCCAGATGAACGCGTCGTCGATCACGATCGACTTCGGGACCGCCGCGCTGTCGTCCTGGTCGTGGCGCTCGAGATCGGCATCCTCGGAGCCGTCGGCGAAGTACGGCAGCAGTCGCTCCGGATCAGACCAATCGACGACGCCGTCGATTGCCTTTGCGTAGGGGTCGATCAACAGCTTGGAGGCGTTGAAGCGATGGCCTTCGTGCGGCGAGTACGGTCCGTGCACCCGAAAGCCGTAGCGCTGTCCGGGCGAGACGCCGGGGACGTAGCAATGCCAGTTGAGCGCGGTTCGCCTGGTCATCTGGATACGGCGCTCTTCGCCGTCGTCGTCGAATAGGCACAGATCGACGCTTTCGGCGTGCTCGGAGAAGATCGAGAAGTTGGTGCCGCCGCCGTCCCAGGTGGCGCCCAGCGGGAACGGCCGACCAGGCCAAACCTCTCTCATCGGATCAGCGCTCCTGACATCGGCGGCAGCTCGGCAAGTCCGTCGAACGGCTGCGGTTGCTCGTGGGTGGACAGTTCCACCGAGGAGCCCTCGCACGGAACGCTGCGGGGCTCATCGGCGAAGTTGCAAAGGATCTCGAATGGCCCGCGCCGCACGCGCAGCCACCGCTCGTCCTCGTCGAACTCGATCGCGTCCGCGTCCCCTGGCGGCAGCCGCCGGCGCTCGACGAGCAGCTGGGCATAGAGCTCGGCCAGCTGCGAATCGCGCTCGCGGGTCAGCTTCGAGCGCTCGAACGTGGCCGGGTCCTGCGGGTCGGGGATGTCCTCCTCGAACTCGGCGAACGCGGCGAACTCGCGGCGCCTGCCCTCGCGGGTCGCGTCGGCGATGCGCTTGTCGATGTGGTCTGAGAAGAACTGAAACGGCGCGGGCTCGCCGTATTCCTCCCCCATGAACAGCATCGGGACGAACGGCGACAGCAGCGTGCAGAACGCCGCGAGCGGCCGCACTCGCGCCGGCAGCCGGTCGCCGAAGGCGCGGTTGCCGACCTGGTCGTGGTTCTGCGAGAACACCACGAATCTCCGGGGCGGAACGTCGCCGGCCGGCGCACCGAAGCGCCGGTGGCGGAACTCCGAATAGTTCCCGTCGTGGACGTGGGGCCGGTGAAAGGCCTTAGCAAGCTGGGAGATGCGCCCAAACTCCGCGTAGTAGCCGTCGCGCTCGTCTGTGATCACGGTGCGCAGCGCGTGGTGGAAGTCGTCGGCCCAGGCGGCGTTGCAGCCGTAGCCGCCGAGTTCCGCGGTGCGCATCACCTTCGGGTCGTTGAGCCCGCTTTCGGCGATCACCCAGGCGTCGTCTCGAACCGCGTGTACGCGGCGCACGATCTCGGCGACGATGTGGTCAGCGCTCGAGTCGTAGATCGCGTGGATCGCATCCAGTCGCAGGCCGTCGATGTTGTAGTCGCGGATCCAGCCCTCGGCGCTCTGCAGCACCCACTCCCGGACCGGATCGCTGTCGGCACCGTCGAAGTTGATCGCGTCCCCCCAAGGGGTCTCGTATTTGGAAGTGAAGTAAGGACCGAACCGGTCGAGGGCCTTCACCCCGGAGGCGCCGACGTGGTTGTAGACGACATCGAGGATCACTTCCAGACCCTGCTCGTGCGCGGCGGCGACGAGCTTCGCGAGGCCGGTCGGTCCGCCGTAGGCAGAGTGCGGTGCCGAGATGTACACGCCGTCGTACCCCCAGCCGTGGTGCCCTGGAAACTCCCCTACCGGCATCAGCTCAATTGCGGTCACGCCGATCTCCGCGAGCTCGGCCAGATGCGCCGCGGCGGACTCGAACGTGCCCTCGGCGGTGAACGTCCCGACGTGCAGCTCGTAGATCACGAGCTCTGCCGATCCGGGCGTCGCCGACCGCTCGGCGGGGGTGATGTCGAGCACGCTCGACGGGCCGCGCAGGCCCTTGGGCTGCCAGCGCGAGCAGGGATCCGGCAGCCGTTTCCCGTCGACGACGTACCAGTACTCGTCGCCCGCCCGGGCCTCGACGACGGTCTCGTAGATCCCGTATCCCGCGTCATCGAGTGAGTGCTCGTGGCGACCGACTCGCAGCGCGATCGACTCCGCGCGCGGAGCCCATACCCGGAACTCGGCGGTCCCGTCGCCCAGCGGCCTCGACCCGAGCGGCCGCTCCCAGGGGAAGTCCTGTTCGCTCACTCAGTGTCCGGAACGAGCCATACGCCTGCGAGCGGCGGCAGTGTGATCTCCGCCGACATCGGCTGGCCGTGCCACGGGATCGGCTCGGCCTCGACGCCGCCGAGGTTGCCTACGTCGGAGCCGCCGTAGAAGCTCGAATCGGTATTCATCGCCTCGCGCCACCGGCCCGCGCGGGGGAGACCCAGGCGGTAGCCCGAGCGCGGCACCGGCGACAGGTTGGCGACGAACACAAGCACGCGCTCGAAGTCCGCCGAGGCGCGCGCGAACGCGAGCACGTTGGCGTCGGAGTCGTTGGGCTCGATCCACCAGAACGCAGTGGAGTCCGAGTCACGCTCCCACAGGGCCGGCTCATTGACGTAAAGCCGGTTGAGGTCGCGAACCAGGGACTGCATTCCGGCGTGCTCAGGGCGCTCGAGCAGGTGCCAGTCGAGCGAGCGCTCGTGGCTCCACTCGCTCTCCTGCGCGAACTCCGACCCCATGAACAGCAGCTTCTTGCCCGGGTGCGCCCACATGTACGAGTACAGCGCCCGCAGGTTGGCGAGTTTCTGCCAGGGGTCGCCGGCCATCTTGTTGTACAGCGAGCCCTTCCCGTGCACGACCTCGTCGTGCGACAGCGGCAGGATGTAGTTCTCGCTGAACGCGTACAGCAGACTGAACGTCAGCTCGTGATGGTGGTAGCGGCGGTAGATCGGATCCTGCTTGAAGTACTCGAGCGTGTCGTGCATCCAGCCCATGTTCCACTTGAAGCCGAATCCCAGCCCGCCGACGTAGGTGGGCCGTGAGACGCCCGGCCACGCGGTCGATTCCTCAGCGGCGGAGATGACGCCCGGCTCCCGGCCGTAGATCACCTCGTTGAGCTCCTTGAGGAACGACACCGCCTCCAGGTCCTCGCGGCCGCCGAACTGGTTGGGGACCCACTCGCCCTCGCGGCGCGAGTAGTCCAGGTACAGCATCGACGCCACGGCGTCGACGCGGATCCCGTCGACGTGGTACTCGCGCAGCCAGAACAGCGCGTTGGAGATCAGGAAGTTGCGGACCTCGTGGCGCCCGAAGTTGAACACGAGCGTGCCCCAATCGGGGTGCGCGCCGCGGCGCGGGTCCGCGTGCTCGTACAGGGCCGTGCCGTCAAACCGCGCAAGCGCGAACGCGTCACGTGGGAAGTGCGCCGGCACCCAGTCGAGGATCACGCCGAGGCCGTTGGAGTGCAGGCGGTCGACGAACTGGCGGAAGTCGTCGGGCGAGCCGTAGCGCGGGGAGGGCGCGAAGTAGCCGGTCACCTGGTAGCCCCAAGAGCCCGAGAACGGGTGGTGCATCACCGGCAGTAGCTCGACGTGCGTGAAGCCCATGTCCTTGACGTACGCCGACAGCTCGTCGGCGAGCTCGAGGTAGCTCAGCGAGCGGTTGTCCTCAAGCGTGTTCAGGCGCCACGAGCCGACGTGCACCTCGTAGATCGACATCGGCTGACCGAGGGGCTCGGCGTTGCGGCGCTCGCGCAGCCACGCCTGGTCAGCGGCGCTCCACTCGTGGTGGGACTGCGTGACCACCGACGCCGTCTTCGGCGGGAGTTCGGCCTCCTGCGCATATGGGTCGGCCTTCAGCGTCAGCTCGCCGTCGGCGGCGAGGATCTCGTACTTGTACCGAGCGCCCGGCTCGACGCCCGGCAGGAACAGCTCCCAGATACCGGTCGGGCCCAGCGAGCGCATCGCGTGCAGCCGGCCGTCCCAGGAGTTGAAGTCACCGACCACGCTGACCGCCCGAGCGGCGGGAGCCCAGACCGCAAACGCGGTGCCCATCACGCCTTGGTGCTCGCGCACGTGGGCGCCGAGGCGGTCGTAGACCTCCTCGTGGCGGCCCTCGGCGATCAGGTGCAGGTCGAGCTCCCCGAGCGTCGGCAGGAACGAGTACGGGTCATCGATCGTGAACGTGCCCGAAGGGCCGTAGTCGACCTCGAGG
Source organism: Solirubrobacteraceae bacterium (assembly GCA_036000295.1). Taxonomy (GTDB): domain Bacteria; phylum Actinomycetota; class Thermoleophilia; order Solirubrobacterales; family Solirubrobacteraceae; genus Palsa-465. The sequence goes on along the minus strand of DASYFZ010000072.1, from coordinate 3,266 downwards.
CGGTAGCGCAAGGGCAGCTCGGCGCCCTCAACAATGCCTTGGAAAACGCCGCCGGGATGGATCGGCTCGAGCTCGACCGTGCTGCCGTCCTCTAGCGTCGCCGTGATCGAGGAAGCCGAGGGACGCAGCGCGCGGATCGCCACGCCTCCGTTCTGCGGGTGGGCGCCGAGCACGGAGTGAGGGTTTCCGTGCTCGCGGCGTACAAGCGACTCGAGTTCCTGCTCGGCAACGGTCACGTCGGGCCTCCTCTGCTTCGGGGTCTTCGACGCCGTCGACGCGCGCCCGCCCCGCGGCGGGCGGGTGGGCTTGGATTCACTCATGCGGCCTCCAGCAGGCGGCTGATCCCCGCCACCGGAATTGAGATCCAGTCGGGCCTGTTGTCGAGCTCGTAGCGCAGCTCGTAGATCGCCTTCTCCAGCTCGTAGATCGAGAGCAGGTTGCTGATCGCCGCCTCGCCCGAGGGCAGCAACGTCGGATCGACGTGCTGGATGTAGTTCTCGAGGAACGTCTCGCGCGCTCGCGCCTCGAAGTCTTCCGGCGGTTCGTGGTCATTGAGCATTCCTGCCGCAGAACTGACATACGCAAACGAGCGAAGCATCCCCGCCACATCGCGCAGCGGCGAGCGCTTCTGCCGGCGCTCGGGAAGCGCCCGGGCGGGTTCGCCCTCGAAGTCGATGATCACCCAGCCGCGAGGCGTGTACAGGGTCTGACCGAGGTGATAGTCACCGTGGGTCCGGATCACGCGGCCGGTGATCCCGATCTGGGCACGGGCCGCCAGCCGCTCGCGCACGTCCTGCCCGCGTCCGGCGATCGGCGCCAGGCGCTCGTCGTCGGGCAGCCGCAGGAAGATCCGCTCGATGTCTTCGTCGACGGTTGCCGTCAACAGCGACAGGGCCTCCTGGCTGGGCTCCTCCGGCGAGAACGCCGGGTCGCTCGCATCCGAAGCAAGCACGTTATGCAGCTGCGCGGTGACGGCTCCGAGGCTGCCCAATCGCTCCAGGAACGCGTCGGGATCAGAGCTGATCTCCTCGAGCGCAAGCTCCCAGCCGCCGCGGGCATCGGGGAAGAAGGTCTGGGCGACGCCGAGCGTGGTCGACAGCGCCATCCCCTCGTACTCATACCAGCCGTGCAGCGGCGCGATGTTCGGGAACTCGTGGTCGGTCAGGAACCGCAGCATCTCGAGCTCGGGGTTGACCCCCGGCTCGAGCTTGCGGAACACCTTGAGCACCATCTCCTCGTCGAACACCAGCGAGGAGTTGGATTGTTCGACGCCGATCGGCCGCACGTCGGCGTCGTCGGCCGACACGCGCAGCAGGCCGGTCTTGAAGAAGCTGAAGCGTCCGTCCGCGGTCTCGGTCTCCTCACCGGAGTCCATCCGCCGCAGGAGTTCGCGCGCCTGATCGGGGTCGCCCAGCGCGTCGTACACGGTCCACTCCTCGCCGCGGACGATGGCGTCCGGCGCGTCTATCTCGCCCAGCGGGCGCAGCCCGAGCGGGAGCTGGTAGAGCTCATGGGTGCCGGTCGCAAACCGGGTCTGGACGAGCGCCAGCATCAGCAGCGGCTCGTCGCGCAGCGTCAGGCTCTCGACGATGTCCAACGAGGCCACGGCGCGCGACTTGGAGGCGTACCAGCGCTGGTGTTGGACCCAGTCGCGCAGGCTCTCGCCGCCCAGCCGCTGCCAGATCTCCTCGGCAGGAATCTGCACCGGATCACTCATCCGGCTGCTCCTCCTCGTCGGCGACAAGCTCGAACCAGAAGAACTCCCGAGGCCCCAGCGTCAGCAGATACGGAAGATCGCCGATCTTGGGGAAGTGGGAGCGGCCGAACAGCTCCACCGGATGGCGGCCCTTGTAGGCGCTGAGGTCCAGCTCGACCGCCTGGGCCGAGCGAGCGACGTTGTGTACGCACAGCATCAGATCATCCTCAAACTGCCGTAGGTGGGCGAAGATGCGGGGATTGGAGGGCTCGATCGGCTCGTAGGTTCCAAAGCCGAACACAGGGTGCTCCTTGCGCAGCGCGATAAACCGATGGATCCAGCGCAGCAGGGAGGTCGCCGTCCGCAGCTGTGCCTCGACGTTGACCGCCTGGAAGCCGTACACCGGGTCCATCAACGGCGGCGCGTACAGCTGCGCAAAGTCTGCGCGCGAGAAGCCTCCGTTGCGGTCGCCGGTCCATTGCATCGGGGTGCGTACCCCGTCCCGGTCGCCGAGGAACACGTTGTCGCCCATCGCGACCTCGTCGCCGTAGTACAGAACCGGCGATCCCGGCAGGGAGAACATGATCGCGTGCAGCAACTCGATCTCGTCGCGGCCGTTGTCGAGCAGCGGCGCCAGGCGCCGGCGGATCCCGAGGTTCAGCTTCATCCGCGGGTCCTTTGCGTACTCGGTGTACATGTAGTCCCGCTCCTCGTCGGTGACCATCTCGAGCGTGAGCTCATCGTGGTTTCGCAGGAACAGGCCCCACTGCGCGGTGTCCGGGATCTGCGGCGTCTGGCGCAGGATCTCGTAGATCGGCGCGGCCTCCTCGCGACGGATCGCCATGAACATCCGCGGCATCACCGGGAAGTGGAACGCCATGTGGCACTCGTCGCCGTCGCCGAAGTACTGGACGACGTCGGCGGGCCATTGGTTGGCCTCGGCAAGCAGCACCCGGTCGGGATAGTTCTCGTCGATCTCCTTGCGCACGCGCTTGAGGTAGGCGTGGGTCTCCGGCAGGTTCTCGCAGTTAGTGCCCTCGCGCTCGAACAGGTAGGGCACCGCATCCAGGCGGAAGCCGTCGAGGCCCAGATCGAGCCAGAACCGCAGCACCTCGATCATCGCTTCGCGGACGTCGGGGTTGGCGTAGTTGAGGTCGGGCTGATGGGAGAAGAACCGGTGCCAGTAGTAGGCCCCGGCGACGGGGTCATAGGTCCAGTTCGACGACTCGGTGTCGATGAAGATGATCCGGGCGTCCTGGTAGCGCTCGGGCGTGTCCGACCACACGTACCAGTTGCGCTTTGGGGAATTGGGGTCCGAGCGTGACTCCTGAAACCACGGGTGCTCCGACGACGTGTGATTCATCACCAGGTCGGCGATCACGCGGATCCTCCGCGCGTGCGCGGCGTTGATCAGCTCCTCGACGTCGGCGACGCTCCCGTAATCGGGATGCACGTTTCCGAAGTCGGAGATGTCGTAGCCGCCGTCGCGCAACGGCGATCGGTAGAACGGCAGCAGCCAGATGCAGTCGATCCCCAGCCACTGGAGGTAGTCGAGCTTCTCGGTCAGGCC
>DASYFZ010000121.1:0-4105 GCA_036000295.1 Solirubrobacteraceae bacterium | reverse complement strand
CGGCTGATCGACGGCCTCCACGAGGTCCGTCGCGTCATGCAGCTGGACTGACGCCGCCGCGGCAGCTACCGGACGCCGGATCAAGGTCGACCAGAGCACCGCGCCGCCGACGAGGGCGGCGAGCCCGGCTAGCACCAGTGCGCTGCGGGGGCCCATCGCATCCGAGAGCCATCCGGCGAGCGGGCCGCCAATCGGCGTCGAGCCCAGAAACACGACGCTGTAGAGCGCCATCACGCGTCCCCGCATCTCAGGCGCCGCTGCGAGCTGCAGCGACGAGTTGATGCCCGCCGCGAACGTGACGCTGGCCGCTCCGACTGCGGCGAGCACGACGAACTCCGAGCCGAGCGATGGCGCCGCGGCCGCTGCCAGGCCAAATCCGCCGAACGCCAGTGCCGCGACCGTCAGCAGCTCCGGTCCGACGCGGCGCCGCGTACCGACCGCGAGCGCTCCGCCGACGGCTCCGACCGCCATCGCCGAGGTGAGTGCGGCGTATGTTCCGGCAGACCCGTGGAATGCGAAGCGCGCCATCAGCGGCAGGATCGTCTGGAAGTTGAATGACAGCGTGCCGACGATCGCCATCACGCCGAGCGGGATGCTGAGCTCGGGCGTGCGCTTGACGTAGCGCAGCGCCGCGCGCAGCTGGCCGGGTTCACGACTTGCCTGGTGGGCCGGCTGGAGCTCGGCGGGGTTGATCCGCCACAGAGCGATCAGCATCGCGCCGAACGACAGCGAGTTCAGCAAAAAGCACGGTGCGATCCCGACCGTGGCGATCACGATGCCGGCCAGCGCCGGGCCGATGATCCGCGCCGACTGCACGATCAAGCTGTTCAAGCTCACGGCGTTGACGACGCGCTCGCGGCCGACGAGCTCCATCACGAAGCTCTGGCGCGCCGGGTTGTCGATCGCGTTGACCGAGCCGCGGACGAACACCAGCGCCATGACCACCAGCACGGTCACGTGCCCGGTCATCGTCAGCATCCACAGCGTCAGCGCGGGAAGCGCCATCAGCGACTGCGTCCAGGCCAGGAGGCGGCGCTTGGAGAGGCGGTCGGCCAGCACTCCGCCCCAGGCACCGGCCAACAACATCGGCGTGAACTGCAGCGCCGTGGTGATGCCGACGGCGGTGGCGCTGTCGGTCAGACGCAGCACCAGCCACATCTCGCCGACGGTCTGCATCCAGCTGCCGCTGATCGAGATGACCTGACCGGCGAAGTAGCGTCGGTAGTTCGGTACCGAGAGCGAGTCAAACGGGCGGCGAAGCGATGTCGAGGAGCGCCGGAGCTTGGTCAACGTCACCGGCGCTCGTCGTCTCCTTCGAGCAGTCGCTCGATCAGCTCGGCCGCGCGAGCCAGCGTCTCGAGCTCATCGGCGTCCAGGTCGCGCATCCGCCGCGCGAGGTAAGCGTTCTTGCGGGAGCGTCCGCGCTTGAGGACGGCCGCGCCTTCGCGCGTGATCTTCAGGCGCGCGATCCTGCGGTCGCTTGCGTCCGCTTCGCGGGTGACCAGGTTGCGCTCGCTGAGCCCGCCGAGGACGCGGGTCGCGGTGGGCCGCTGGATCCGCTCGACCGTGGCGAGCTCTGACGGCGTCAGCCCGCCGTGGCGCTCGATGGTGGCCAGGGCGGAGTTCTGCGAGGGGGTCAGGCCCTCACCCGACTCCTGGCGCAGGCGGCGAGCCAGTCGCGTGACGGCGAGGCGCAGGCGTGCGGCGAGCTCTAGATCGGCGGAGACGGTGGTCATCGCGGCGGTCTACTCGGGTTATCGACCGGCCCACCGAAATCATAAGCGACGCTAATTAGCATTGCTAACTATTGTAGCGGAGAGGGGAGGCGGCTGACACGTGCCCGGCGCTCGCTACGCTTGACTTGCCATGGATGACCTGTACCGCGAGAACATCCTCGACCACTACAAGCACCCCCACAATTGGAGCCCGCCCGCGCCAGAGCTGGCCGAGGGGGCCCTGCAATTCCATGACCTGAACCCGCTGTGCGGCGACGAGCTGACCGTCCAGCTCGCGGTCGACGGCGAGGGGCGGATCGAGGAGGTCCGGTTCTCGGGGCACGGCTGCGCGATCTCCCAGGCGGCCGCGTCGATGGCATCAGACGAGGTCAAGGGGATGACCACCGACGAGCTCCTGAGATTGGACCGCTCGTTCGTGCTCGAGCTGCTGGGGATCGACATCTCCGCCACGCGCATGAAGTGTGCGCTGCTGTCGCTGAAGGTGCTCAAGGGCGCCTCGCTGGGCCACGCCGTGGACTGGGAGCCAGAGGCTTCCGCCAGCGACGCCGCCTGAGCGACCTGGTTTTGAAATCCCCAGCGGCGGGGCAGCTATGTCGGCATGGAGGTGTTTCGGCGCAAGAGCGTTGAGCAATGCCTGCAGGACGCCGACGATCCTGAGCGGCATCTGCGAAGGGCCCTGGGGCCAGTCCAGCTGACCGCGATCGGGATCGGGGTGATCATCGGGACGGGGATCTTCGTCCTGACCGGGGAGGCGGCGGGGACCGTCGCTGGGCCGGCGATCACGCTGTCGTTCGTCACCGCGGCGATCGTCTGCTTGCTGGCAGGCCTCTGCTACGCGGAGTTCGCCTCGACGGTGCCGATCGCGGGATCGGCCTACTCGTTCTCGTACGCGAGCCTGGGCGAGCTGATCGCCTGGATCATCGGCTGGGACCTGATGCTCGAGCTGGCGCTCGGTGCCTCGACCGTCGCGTCCGGCTGGTCGCAGTACTTCCAGGTGGTGCTGACGTCGGCACCCTGGCACGCGCATCCGCCGGCGTGGATCTTCGCCGACCACCACAACCTGGTCGGCGCGGTGATCGTGCTGCTGCTGACGGGGCTGCTGTGCTTCGGGATTCGCGCGTCGAGCACCGTCAACGCCGTGATCGTGGCGATCAAGCTGGCGATCATCGTGCTCGTGATCGTCGCCGGGCTGTCCTACATCCACACCGGCAACTACCACCCGTTCATCCCGCCGGCCGGGTCAAAGCCGGCGCCCGGTGGCAGTTCTGGCAGCACTCTGCTTCAGGACCTCGGGGCCGCGCCCGGTGCGTTCGGAGTGGCCGGGATCTTCAGCGGCGCCGCGCTGGTGTTCTTCGCGTTCATCGGCTTCGACATCGTCGCGACCAACGCCGAGGAGGCCAAGAAGCCGCAGCGCGACCTGCCGCTCGGCATCTTCCTGTCGCTGACGATCTGCGCGCTGCTGTACGTCGCCGTGTCGCTGGTCGTGACCGGGATGGTCAAGTACAACCACATCGACGTGAAGGCGCCGCTGGCGACCGCGTTCCAGTCGGTCGGCCAGAACACGATCGCGACGATCATCGCCTACGGAGCCCTTGCGGGCATCACCTCCGTGATCCTCGTGCTGCTGATGGGCCAGAGCCGCGTGTTCTTTGCGATGAGCCGCGACCAGCTGCTGCCGCCGGTGTTCTCGCGCGTCTCGCAGCGTTATGGAACGCCGTACCGCACAACGATCGTCACCGGGATCGTCGTCGCTGCGCTGGCTTTCTTCTTCCCGCTCAAGACGCTCGCCGAGCTCGTCAACATCGGCACCCTGTTCGCATTCGTGCTCGTCGCGATCGGCGTGATCGTGTTACGACGGACCCGGCCCGAGCTCGACCGCCCGTTCCGCGTGCCGTTCGTGCCGGTGATCCCGATCCTGTCGGTGCTCGCGTCCGGGTGGCTGATGCTGAACCTGCAGACGTCCACCTGGATCCGATTCGGCGTCTGGATGCTGATCGGCTTCGTCGTGTACTTCGGCTACTCGATCCGCCACAGCCGAGTCGGCAAGGAGGGCGGCGAGCCGCGCGAAGACAGCCCGTCCAGTCGGCGCGAGCAAGTTCCCGCAGGCACAACCGGCGCCTGAGCCAGCGCCCTGTAGGTAGGGCTCTCAACGCGGTTCCCGCGCGAAGCGCCCACCGCTACACTCCGAGATGGAAATCCAACCACTCCGCTAGGACTTACAACACGCCTGTGTCACAGATCATCGAAGTCTGCCCCGTAGACGAGCTTCAGCCCGGCCAGCGCCGCCTGGTCGAGTGGGAGGACCTGGAAATCGGGGTGTTCAACTGCGGCGGCAACCTGTACGCGATCGAGGATCGCTGTTCGCACGA
>DASYFZ010000003.1:0-5644 GCA_036000295.1 Solirubrobacteraceae bacterium | reverse complement strand
CACCTGGGCCCTGGCCGGGAACTGGACGATCGAGGGGCGGGCGTGCGTCCTCAACGAAGCGGGGGGACGAATCGCTTTCCGCTTCCATGCGCGCGACGTCCATCTCGTCCTGCGCTCGCGAGCGGACACGGCCGTCCCGTTTCGCGTGCTGATTGACGGCGCAGCGCCCGGTGCAGCCCATGGGCTGGACGTCGACGAGGAGGGCTGGGGAACGCTGGTCCAGCCACGGCTCTATCAGCTGGTGCGCGAGCCCGGGTCGATCACCGACCGCACGTTCGAAGTCGCATTCCTCGACCCCGGCGTCGAAGCCTACGTCTTCACCTTCGGATAGCCCAACGGCCCGCGGAAGGGAACGGGCCCCACCAGGAACCCCGGGGTCGAGCGGCTTGACCGGACCGAACAAGCCGGGTTGGGAGCTTGGATCCGCGATCAGGCTCACAGTCAGCGCCAGCATGCGCAACTCGATTGGCGAGATGGCGCAGCTCGTGCGCCCGGTGGCCGCAAGCTGTGCGGCCAGTTTCCCGGCAACGTTGACTTGACTAGGCACACGTCCAGTCGACGTCGAGTCAGATCCAATCGGGCAGGCAACGTGAGGTGTGGGCCTCCGCGATGACACTGAGCGTCAAACCGAGGAGGCCCTCATTCATTGCGGTCCAAAGCGCCGCGTTAGCCGGCGGTCCCGGGGTGTGGCAGCTTCTAGCCCGGCCGCGGGAAGCGGCAGGGGTAGCCGTTCGGATGGTGCTGGAGGTAGTCCTGGTGCTCGGCCTCGGCCTCCCGGAAGTGGACGGCCTCGCTGACCTCGGTCACCACCCTCAGGCGCGCATGACTGCAAGGGCCGACCCCCGAATCGCCCCGCGGCGGTGGCGCCTGCGCCCATCATCGAGGCTGAGGATCAGCGCATCGCCCGCCTGAACCTGCTCGCCGACGCGACCCTAAGCCGGGTTCGGGCGGCGACCGTCGCAATCGTCGATAGAGAGCCCATCCGGTGCCGCTGCAATCCCAGATCGCGGTATTTGCGAAAGTGCTCGAGGCATTGGCGGACACACCGCAGCCGTGGCCGGAGTTGGTGCTCAGCGCAGTGGACACCGCCCGCCATGGACTCAACCGTTCAACCGGGCAGCACGTCAACCGCAGCCCGGTGGTCGCATCCAGGCTGCGCGCCGGCGCGGGAGGCCTACTCGAGCTCTTCAGGCGATGCCGTCAGAGTGCGCGGGCTCGGACTGGGATGCGAACGATCACGCCTGCGTCGCCAGCAGCTGACGGCGCCTCCGCCCCACCACGAATCGACCCGTCGGCGATTTGGCCACACGTCGTTCGTCGTCGACCACGCCCGCCGTACGTCCGCGTCAACGGGCCATCGACGCGACACGTCGCCGGTAAAGCGCGCCGCGCTACGTCCGACGCTCGGCTACGCCCTGTTCGCGGCCAGACGGCGGTTCGCCAGCGCGGCGAGGTCGACGTCGTCGAGGCTCGTGACCACGATGTCGGCGTGGGCCGCTGCCAGGAGCTCGGCGTCGTCGATGCGTGCGATGCCGATTGCTCCCATCCCCCCGGCCTTGGCGGCCCGAATCCCCGCGGCGGCGTCCTCGATCACGATCGCGTCCTCGGGCGCTACCCCGAGCTCGCTCGCGGACGTGAGGAATATCTCGGGATCTGGCTTCCCGTGCGCGAAGTCCCGCCCCGACAGGTCAGCATCGAAGTACTCCAGCAGCGTCAGGCCCGGTTGCAGCGTGGTCGAGGAGATTCCCTCTTCATGGGCGAACGTGTCGAGCCTGATCTTGCGCAGGAACAGTTTCGCGTTCTTCGAGGAGGAGGCGGCGGCGACGCGGACTCCCGTGTCCTTGAGCACGATGATGAACCGCAGGGCGTCGGGGTAGGCGGTGAAGTCGCCGGCTTCGATCAGCTTCACCACCGTCGCCTGCTTCCGATCGGCGTACTGGGCCAGGCGGTGGTCGTCGTCATCGGGCACGTGGAAGTACTCAAGCGCGGCGCGCGCGCCGTCCATGCGCGGCTTGCCTGACATCTGCTCCTCATATACGCGCGGTGTGAACGCCTCCGGTGACCAGCTCGTCCGATCGCGGATGTCGCTCCAGTCGCTTTCCATCAGATCGCGCAGCGACTCGCGCCACGCCTTTTCGTGCGGCGAATCCACGAGGACTCCGTCGACGTCGAAGATGGCTCCTTCAAATCCCGGCATCTTGCACCCTTACGTCTGAGCCTCGGGCCGACCCGCTGCGGCCGGCGCGGACAGCTCGAACGTCTCCGTATCACCGGGGCACAGCTCACGGACGTCGTCGCCGATGCCGACCCGTATCGCCCCGCCCATGCCCTCCCGGTGAACTGTTAGCACGAGCCGGTCATGGTCGAGCGTCACCCGCAGTGGGGTTCGCTGGAACTGGATGGAGAAGGACACTTCTTCGACTGCTGCGGGGAGCCTCGGCCCGAATTGAAGGACGCCGTCGCGAATCTCGCTGCCGGGGTAGGCACGCTGCATAAGGTCGAGCGTCCCCGACATGACGCCCATGTGGATGCCCTCGCGGGTCGTCCCGCCCTGGATGTCTTCGGCATCGCTTCGCAGCGCCGCGAGGAAGCGCTCCCACGAGCGCTCCGGGTCCAGCGCAGCGAGCACACCCGCATGGGCGACGAAACTCAGGGTCGACCCGTGCGAAGTGCGCTCGTCGTAGTAGGCGATATTACGGGCGGCAGTATCGGCACGGTACTCGTAGCCCAGGCGCTCGAACAGTCGCCGGAGCGCGGTGGGAGAGAAGAGGTAGAACAGCATTACGGTGTCGGCCTGCTTCGAGAGCTTGTAGCGGTTGGGGTCGTCACCCTCCGCACGGAGGATCCGGTCAAGCCGCTGGATGTTCCCGTACCGCGCCCGGTATCCCTCCCAGTCGAGCTCGTCGAGCTGCTCGTAGCCGTCAAACTGGCTGATGATGCCGTCGCCGTGGAAGGGAACGAACATGCGGCGGCTCATATCCCGCCACAGCTCCAGCTCCTCGTCTGAGATCTCAAGCCGTGAACGCAGCGCCTCACCTCGGCTGTCGGGCAGCAGCGAGAGGAGCTCACCGGCCAGCCCGCACAGCCACGCCACCATCAGGTTCGTGTAGGCGTTGTTGCGCAGGCCGCCGCGATCCGGCCTGGGGTACTTCTCATGGAACTCATCGGGGCCCATCACGCCATGGATCTCGTAGCGTTCGCGCTCGGGATTGAAGTGCGCGATGGAGCCCCAGAAGCGTGCGATCTCGAGCATCAGCTCGGCGCCGTAGTCGCGTAGGAAGGCGAGGTCCCGGGTGGCCTGGAAGTAGTGCCACACGTTGTAGAAGATGGCCGCGTTCACGTGACGCTGGTTGCGGCTGAGGTCGGGCTCCCAGCGCCCGGAGAGCGGGTTGAGATGGACCCGCTGCGTCTCCTCGGTGCCCTCGCTGCCGCTTTGCCACGGGAACATCGCGCCGCGGAACCCCGCTTCTTGGGCCGCAGCCCGCGCCTCCTCCAGCCGGCGGTAGCGGTACATCAGCAAGGCGCGCGTGACCTCGGGCATCCGCAGGCTGAGGAATGGATAGACGTAGAGCTCGTCCCAGAACACGTGTCCGCGGTAAGCCTCGCCGTTCAGACCGCGGGCTGGCACTCCCGCGTCCAGATCGGCCGTGTGCCTGGAGCAGACCTGCAGGACGTGGCAGATGTGCAGCCGCAATAGCGCTTGGACCTCCTCGTCCCCGCGCACGCGAATGTCGCACACGCGCCAGAGCTCCTCCCAGCTTGAGGCGTGGTGCCCGAGCGCCTCCCCGAAGTCCGGGCGCCGTACGGCGACGGTGCCCGCCTTCGTGAGCGTGTCGCTGGTGGCCGCGTCGCGCGATGTCGAGAACGCCACCATCTTTTCGACCCGGACCGGCACGCCCTTCCTGACCTCGAATCCGAGCACCTGCTGAACGTAGTCCTCGACCTGGTGCAGGCGGCGGTCGACCGGCAGCGGATCCTCGCCAGCGAACACGCGGGTGCGCGCCGCCTGGCTGACGTACACGTTTGACTGGCGCGTCTGGACCTTCAGGGCGATCACGTCCGGACCGAATGTCCTCGGGGAGACCGGATCGAGATGCCGGCCCTCCAGCTTCAGGTAGCGGGCGACGCCGCGGTTGGTGATCCGGCCGTCGATCGCCGAGATCACCTCGACCCGCCCGGACCAGTTATGGGCGCTCAGCGTCCATTCGATCGCGGCGTGGTCCGGATGGGCCATGCTCACGAATCGCCGGCTGCGCAGCGTCGTCTCGCGCCCCGCATGGTCGCGGAACCGAACCGACCGCGTCATCAGCGCACGCCTCAAGTCGAGCTCGTGGCGATAGTCGAGCAGCTCAACATCTGCTAGCCGGACCGCGTCCTCGCCCTCGATCCGCAACCTCAGCACGAGCCAGTTGGGCAGGTTTACGAGGTCCTCGTTGAGCACCGGGACGCCGCCGAGGATCGTCGTCTCCCGGTTATAGACGCCGTGCGCATAGGTTCCCGGGTAGTGGACTCCGTCGGCGTCCTCCCACTCGGCGGCGCCACGCGAGCAGAAATGCCCGTTGCCCGTCGAGGTCAGCGCTTCGCGCAGACCCTCCTGGTCGGGATCAAAGCCCTCGTAGGTGAGCGAAAACTCCTCGACCGCGGCTCCTCGGATTGCCGGTGGGACCAAGCGGCAACCCTGCCACTGCGCCGATTCGCCGTCAAACTGCGCAAGTTCCAAAATTCGACCCTAGTGTCCGCGTTTCGGGGGACGGTGTCGCAGGCGTCAGCTCGCCGCGAGTGGCCCCTTGGCTTGCTTGGCGTTGTTCGTTCTCAGCAGCACGCTGCCGAGCAAGCCGAGCGTCACACCGAAGATCGTGTGGCCGACCCACCAGCTCCAGTGCGGCGACGCGCTGTAGAGCGTCTGAATCTTCTGCGTGTTGATGATCCCGAGGAGGAGTATCGCGTCGACGGCGATGCCGTAAGCGACCCCGAGCACGACTGCCGCGACGGGGTTCGGCCGGCGACGGAGGAGCGCGGTCAACAGAGCGACTCCCAGGATGCCAAGGACCAGCGCGTTCCCCAAGTGGGCGACGATCCCACCGAACACCGGGATGAAGTGGAAGCTACCGTGGAAGTGGTGCACGCCGAAGACGACGCTCCAGATGCCCTCCGGCGGCGTCCAGAGCGTCTGGTGAATACCGGGCACGGCGGTGGGGTCCTGGGCGATCGCGGCAACGAGCATCTGCCACGCGGCGTACATGAATCCGGCGGCGATTCCGGCGAGCGCACCCACCTGCAGGATCGTCCTTATGGCAACACTTGTGCGCCGCTCGTGCAAGTGGACCTGCGCGTGGGAGTGGGCCTCCATCGCAATACCTCCGAATACATCGCTTGTGATTCGCGTGGTTGACGAGCACCAAGGAAAGTGCAGGATCGGGACCGCTCGAGAGCAGTCGACGATCGCGCGATAGCCGATGGGGCCCCGCCGGCGGCTGTTCAGTCGGCGTATCGCACCGTCGTACGACGCTGTTGTGGTGCGCCAGCGCTCGGTGCATCGTTGACCGCTCCGCGCCGACTGGCTGTCTTTCGCCCGCCCGGCACCCGCGGGGCCGGCTCCCCCCGACGCTCCCGTTAGCGCGAGGCTGGCGTGGCCTGACCATCG
>DASYFZ010000001.1:0-3600 GCA_036000295.1 Solirubrobacteraceae bacterium | reverse complement strand
CATCGGCAACACGACCAGCGCCGAGCCCGCGAGCAGCGCCGGCCGGCTGAGCGGCAGCGTCACGCGCAGGAACGCCTGAAACGGCGTCGCGCCCAGATCGCGTGCCGCCTCGATCTGGCTGCGGTCGATCCGGTCGAGCCCGGCAAACACCGGCAGGATGAAGTACGGGATGTAGCCGTACAGCAGCGCCAGGATCACCGAGTAGGCGTTGCCGTCAAGCCAATTGGGCGGGTTCGAGATCCCGAGGTCGGTGAGCAGCTTGTTGACGTATCCGTCGGTCGACAGCAGCCCGATCCAGGCCAGCATGCGCAGCAGGTAGCTGACCCAGAACGGGATCACGAGCAGCGTGATCAGCAGCTTCTTGGTCCGTCCCGCGTGGCGCGCGACGTAGTAGGCGACCGGGTAGCCGATCGCGAAGCACAAGAGCAGCGAGGCGCCGACGTAGACCAGCGTGTTGCGGACGGCGGGCCAGTACTCACCGCCGGGCAGTGACCCGGAGAACGCCTTTGACAGATAGCCCGGATTCCACGTGGCCGGGTTCCACGCCGGCACCGGCGTCAGCAGCAGGTTGACCTTGCCCGTCGCCATCGCGAGCACCGCGTAGGCGGGGACGACGACGAACAGGCACAGCCACACGACGCCCGGCAGCGCGAACCCGCGCCAGTACGAGCCGCTGGTCGCTGTGCGTTCGCTCACGTGGACTTGACCGCGGCCCAGGCGTTCTCCCACAGCACCTCGCCCTGCTGGCTGAGCGGGCCCTGCACGAGGCCGTTCTTGAACTGCGACTCACGGATGATCGTCGACTTCAGGTTGGGGGCGATGACGCCACCGGACACGAGCGCCTCGGGCGTCATCGCGTTGATCGGCTGCTGGTAGTAGGTGAAGTTGAAGTTGTTGAACACCTGCTTGGTGTCGAGCAGGAAGTTCAAGAACAGGTGGGCTAGGACCGGGTTCTTGGCGCCCTTGAGCACGCCGAACGCGTCGTTGTTGATCGGCCCCTTGCCGTCCTCAGGCCACCAGTAGCGGAACACAGACGCCTTCGTGCCCTTCGGCGCGTAGAACGGCGTCGAAGCCATGTCACCCGACCACGCCTGGTGCAGCCACAGCGAGCCGTCGGCGAGGTGCTGGTACTCGTTGGTGTCGAACTTCAGGTTCGCGGTGTTGATCAGGTTGACCAGCGCCTCCTTGGACGCGTTGATCAGCTTCGGATCCTCGGTGTTGACGTCGGTGACGCCGTTGTGCAGCAGCCCCATCGCGAGGCCCTCGTGCTGATCGTCGAGCAGCCCGACCTTGCCGGAGATCTTCGGACCCTCCACCCACAAGGCGCTCCACGGGTTCTCCATCGTGGCCGGGTTAAAGCCCGGCAGCTTGTCGGCGCGCCAGCCGATTCCGGTCGTGTAGATCGTGTATGGAACCGTGTAGCGCGCGCCGACGTCGTACCAGGGACTGTGCAGCGACGGCCACACATTGGCCTGCAGATTGGGGATGTAGCTGAGATTCAGCGGCTGCAGGACCTTGCCGACCACGAGCCGCTCGAGGAACACCAGCTCGGGCACGAACACGTCGAACTGCACGGTGCCGCTGGAGATCTTCGCGACGGCCTCGTCGATCGTCGTGAAGGTGCTGATCTGGACCTTGACGCCGTACTTCTTCTCAAACGCCTTGACGACATCGTTGTTGATGTACTGGTCCCAGTTGTAGAACTGCAGGGGTCCCTTCTCGGGCGACAGCCCGGAGGCGATCGCCTTATTGTCGGCGTAGATCGGCAGCGTGACCGGGTTGTCGGGGCGCGCCAGCGCCAGGCCGCCGGGACCCATCGGCGTCGTCGAGGTGCTGCTGCCGCCGCTGGGGCCGGTGGGGGAGGTGGTCCCGCAGGCGGCCAGCAGCCCCGGCACCGAGAGGCCCGCGGCCGCGGTCGCGGCGCGCCGCATGAACGTGCGGCGGGTGGTGCCCGAGCCGCGGTCGGGCGGATTGAATGGATCAGACGTCACCCTTGGCTCCTCTCTTGCGCCGTTTTGGGACGGCGCCGTTACGGCTGAACGCGTATCCAAGCTCTGACGAAGCGAGCGCCAGGCAGCGGTTGATCATCCGCTCGGCGGTCACGTCGGGCTGCCCGAGCGTCACCTGGACCCCGAGCCCGTCCATCAGCCCGCTGAGTGCAATCGCGAAGTCCTCGGGGTCGGCCGCCGGGTCGAACTCCCCCGCGGCCTGTCCCTCGCGCACGATGTCGGCGATCAGCCCGCGCTGGCGGCGGTCCAGACGGAAGTACGTCTCGCGGACCTTGTCGTCGCGCCGGGCGCGCACCCACATCTCCATCCACAGGGTCCAGTCCGTGATGCCCTGCGGGCCGAGGCTCGTCTCCTCGATCAGATGTACGAGCTTGTTGCCCGCGCTGCTCTGGCGGGCCTGGCCCTCGACCACGCGCGCGTAGAACTCCTGGTCGGTGCGGTCGACGGCCTCTTCGAGCAGCCGGTCCTTGGACTCGAAGTAGTAGAGAATCGTGGGGGAGCTCGTCCCCGCACGCTGCGCGACGTCGCCGATCCGGGTGTCGAACAGGCCGCGCTCGTACAGGACCTCGGCGGCCGCTGCGACGATCTGCGGCTTGCGTAGGTGCTCGATCTTTGGCCGTGGACTCACAACGGACGAATTCGTATACTGAACGGCGGTTCAGGAAACTACCGACGTGGTTAACCGAATGTCAAGAGCCCGATGTGTAGAGCCTGTTAGGGGAGACCGTCCCAAGACCTCCGCACTCGTCTGGCGGCCTTCGAGTTGATCGACGTCGCGGTCCTCGGCGCCGGGCTGAGCGGCCTGTCCGCGGCCCGGGATCTGATGCGCGCCGGCGCCGAGGTGATGGTGCTCGAGGCCCGCGGGCGCCCCGGTGGAAGGGTTGAGGCCGTGACGCTACCCGACGGCCGCGTCGTGCAGGCGGGCGGGGAGGTCTTCGGGCACGGGCACGAGTCCTATCGCGAGCTCGTGGCCGAGCTGGGGATGGAGGTCCAGCCCAGCTACGTGGCCGATCCCGGCGAGATGACGTGGGGACTCGTCGACGGAGTCCTGGTCGGCGACCAGCCGCCGTGGATGAGCGACCAGGAGCTAGCCGATCTCGCGCGCGTGGAGCAGGCGTTCGCGACGCTGTCGCAGCAGGTCGACCCCGACGACCCGTGGGCGCACCCGCAAGCAACCGCGCTCGACGCGACCAGCGTTGGCGACTGGCTTCGCTCCGAGGCTGCCGTGGCGGCTGTGCGCCGTCGCTACGAGCTGGCGTCGCTGTCGCTTTCATGCGACGGGCCCGAGCGCACATCGTTGCTGGCCGAGCTTCGCAAGCACGCCGTGCTCGGCGGCGAGCGCCTGTATGACCTTGAGCAGTGGGAAGGACTGCGCGTCGCCGAGGGCTCGGCGGCGGTTGCGCTGCGGATGGCGGCCGAGCTCGGCGCGCGCGTCCGGCTGGACTCGGTGGTGCGGCGGCTCGCGGTCAAGCCCGGTCGCGTGCGCGTGACGCTGGCCGACGGCGAGCTCGTCGAGGCCGAGGCGGTCGTGTGCGCGATCCCGGCCGGACCGCTGCGGGAGATCGAGATCTCCGGGGTCTCCGATGCGCGG
>DASYFZ010000706.1:0-4920 GCA_036000295.1 Solirubrobacteraceae bacterium | reverse complement strand
GAACGGGATCACGGCCGCGCCGGCCGACACCGCCCAGTCGAGCACCGTTCGCACCTCGTCCTCGTCGCGCGGGTGGGCGATCACGTCGGGCGGGTCCTCGAAACGCCCGCGGAACGCGCGCACGATGTCACGGTAGGAGCGGCCGTATGCGTGGAGCGCGCGGTCGTAGTCGTCGGTACGGCAGATCCCTCCGATCGACTCCGGCGGGCTC
This sequence comes from Solirubrobacteraceae bacterium, assembly GCA_036000295.1. Lineage (GTDB taxonomy): Bacteria > Actinomycetota > Thermoleophilia > Solirubrobacterales > Solirubrobacteraceae > Palsa-465. Next base: position 4,709 of record DASYFZ010000706.1, on the reverse strand, counting down.
AGTCTCGGCGGCGGCAGCGACACCTCAGACAGCGGCACCGGCCGTTCCGGCTCGGTCGATCCGAAGCCGAGCCTGTCGGTGATGTATACGGCGGCCTGAGTGACCTCCTCGTGGGAGGGCTGCTCGTCCTCGTAGCCCCATCCCCAGTGCTTCAGGCGACGCGCTGACACCCGCGAGACCGTAGCGGGACCAATCCCCCCTCGCTACGGTGTATGCGTGTCGACGTCGGCCGCCATCCTCGCCCGCGGGCCGTGGGATCCCGAGCAGATCTCCGTGAGCTGGCAGGCCGACACGTTCGAGCCCTCGGCGGGCGCCACCGAGGCCGCCGATGTAGCGCTCGACGAGCTGCGTGAGCGGGGCTCGCCCAGTCACGACGGGCTCGCCGCCAGGCTGGTCGACTTCGAGTCCGACGCCGGCGGGCTGTCGCTGGAGCTCCAGCCGGTGCGTTGGGCTCTGCGGCTGCTGCCGGATTTCGCGGCGCGGAGCATGTCGGTGCTGTGCGTCGTGCGCGGGGCGGACGGTTCCTGGCTGGCAGGCCGCCGCGCAAGCTGGCTTGCATCCTGGGCGGGCCGCTGGGCGCTGGGGGCGGCCGGATCTGTGGAGATCGACGAGAACCCGGTCGACACGCTCGGCCGGGAGCTGCGCGAGGAATGGTCGGTGCAGGCGCAGCGGCTGCGGGTCGAGGCGCTGGTGCTGCTCCCGAGCCAGATCGCGATGCTGATCGGCCAAGCGTGGCTGCCCGATGGGGCGACGGTCAACCCCGACGACGAGCACGACGCGTTCGCCTGGTGGCCCGAGGATGTCGATCGCTGGCCGGCTGAGGCCGACGAGCCGTTGCGGCGCGTGGCGGCGCTGCTCACGCAGTCATGAAGGCGATCACGTTCCGGCGGCTGGAAGCGGCGTCGTTCTTCCATTCGGCGGTGTACGTGTCGTTGTTGATCTGCGCGTTCGTCCTCGGCTCTCCCCAGCCCGAGACGTTCATCCTCGGCATGGCGCACGGGCTGCTGTGGATCGGGATGTCCCTCGTTTGCCTGGCGGCGGCTCGCGCCCGGATCATTCCATTGTGGCTGGCCGTCAACGTGGTGATCCTGGGCGGGCTGGGACCGTTTGCGGGGTCGCTGGGGTTCGTGATCGAACAGCGCCGCAGGACACGTCCCGGACGTATCCGGCCCGCGGATCAGTCGTTACAGTTGAAGGTAAATGACAGGCGTTACCAGCATCGTTGAGGTCGTCATGCCCGCGATGGGCGACTCGGTTGCCGAGGGCACGGTGCTCGAATGGCACAAGCAGGAGGGCGACACCGTCGCCGCCGACGAGACGCTCGTGGAGATCTCGACCGACAAGGTCGACGCTGAGGTTCCCTCGCCCGCGTCGGGCACGATCGTCAAGATCCACGCCGCCGAAGGCGACACGATTGCCGTAGGCGCCCTGCTGGCCGAGATTTCCCCCAACGGGGGCGCCGTCACCGACGCCACGCCGGTCTCGGCGGAGTCGCCACCCGCCACCCCCGAGGAGGAGGTTGCGGGAGCAGCGACCGAGGCCGAAGGCGTCGCCGCGACGGAGGCCAGTGTCGGCAAGACGATCGACATCGTCACCCCGACGGGCGGCGAGTCGGTCACCGAGGGCACGATCCTCGAGTGGGCCGTCAAGGTCGGCGACTCCGTCAAGCAGGGCGACACCGTCGTCGAGATCTCCACCGACAAGGTCGACATGGAGCTGCCCGCGCCCGCCACGGGCGAGATCGTCGAGATCCTCGCCCACGACGGGGAGACCGTCTCGGTCGGCCAGGTGATCGCGCGCATGAGCGCCGGCGCCCAGGAGGCCTCCACAGCCGCACCGGCATCCCCGGCACCCGCCGATGGCGCGCCCGCGCAGCCGGCGGCGTCGGCGCTCGCCGACGGAGCGAACGTCTCGCCGGTCGCCCGGCGGATCGCCGCCGAGCAGGGAATCGACCTCTCGGGTGTGCACGGCAGCGCGCGCGGCGGCCGGATCACCAAGGCCGACGTGCTCGCCGCGGCGGCGGGCAACGGTGCCTCCCCAGCGGTCGCACCGTCGTCGAAGAGCGGCGCGACGCTGATCAAGGGCGGGGCGGCCGTGCTCGCGCGCTACATGGACGAGAGCCGGTCGATCCCGACCGCGACGTCGTTCAGGACGCTGACCGTCACCGAGCTCGAGCAGCGCCGTCAGGCCCTCAAGCAAGCCGGCCACCGCGTCTCATTCACTCACTTGATCGCCTACGCGATCGCGCGCGTCGCGACCGAAGAGCTCCCGGTGATGGCCCACCACTTCGAGGAGATCGACGGTAAGCCACATCGGATCGACGACGGCGGCTGCAACCTCGGCCTGGCAGTCGACGTCGAGCGCAAGGACGGCAGCCGGACTCTGATGGTCCCGGTGATCCGCGACGCGGGCCGGCTGAGCTTCAACCAGTTCCTCGATGCCTACAACGCGCTGGTCGAGAAAGCGCGCACCAACACGCTCACCGCCGACGATCTGGTCGGCGCGAACGTGTCACTCACCAACCCCGGCGGCATCGGCACGATCGCGTCGGTCCCGCGGCTGATGACGGGCCAGGGGACGATCGTCGCGACCGGCTCGATCGCATACCCGGTTGGCCTGGGTCGGATTGGGGAGGCGATCGGCGCCGAGAAGGTCATGACGATGACCTCGACCTACGACCACCGGATCATCCAGGGAGCCGAATCCGGCCGCTTCCTGCAGCGGATCGAGGCCTATCTGCGCGGCGAGGACGGTTTCTACGAGCGCGTATTCGGGGATCTCGGGCTCGCGCTCCCGGGGCTGCCCGCCGCCCCGGTCCCCGCTGCGGCCCCGGCACCGGCTGCCGGCGCGCCGGCAGCTGCCCCCGCCGCGGCGCCAGCGGCGCCCGACGAGGAGCTGTTGCAGGCCGTGCAGGCCGCCACCTCGCTGCTCAAGGCACACCGCACCCACGGCCATCTCGCCGCGCGCCTGGATCCGTTGGGCCGCGAGCCCGAGGGCGACCCCGCGCTTGATCCGGAGCCGCTGGGCCTGACCCCCGAGCTGATGACGAAGATCCCGTCGCGCATCCTGCGCATGTACGTGGCCGGCGACACGCTGGCCGAGGCGCTGCCGCACCTGCGCGAGACCTACTGCGGGCCGATCGCCTACGAGATCGAGCACATCGCCTCACACCGGCAGCGGCTGTGGCTGCGCGAGGCGATCGAGTCGGGACGCTTCCGCAAGCCGCTCTCGACCGACGAGCAGAAGGCGATGTTGCGGCGGCTGACCGAGGTCGACGCGCTCGAACGGTTCATGCACAAGGCGTACCTCGGCCAGAAGCAGTTCTCGATCGAGGGCCTGGACATGACCGTCCCGATGCTCGACGAGCTGATCGAGCTGGCCGCCGACCGGGGCGCCCGCGAGGTCGTGATCGGCACCGCGCACCGCGGCCGGCTGAACATCCTCGCCCACAACCTCGGCCGCCCGTACGACACGATCTTCGCGGAGTTCGAGGGCACCTCGACGCTCGAGCCGATCACGACGATCCCGCAGGGCGGCACCGGCGACGTCAAGTACCACCACGGTGCCCAGGGCAGCTACCAGCTGCCCGGTCGCGAGTCGATCATCGTCCGCCTCGAGTCCAACCCGAGCCACCTCGAGTTCGTGGCGCCGGTCGCGGCGGGCGCGACGCGCGCGGCCCAGACCACCCGCCAGGGTCCGCACGCGCACCGCGACACCGACGCGGCGATCCCGGTGATCCTCCATGGTGACGCCGCGTTCCCCGGCCAGGGCGTCGTCGCCGAGACCTTCAACCTGCAGGCGCTCGACGGCTACACCGTCGGCGGCACGATCCACATCATCCAGAACAACCAGGTCGGGTTCACCACCGATCCAGACGACTCGCGCTCGACGACGTGGGCGTCGGACCTGGCCAAGGGGTACGACGTCCCGATCATCCACGTCAACGCCGACGACGTGGCCGCCTGCGTCGCCGCGGTCCGGATCGCGTTCGCGTACCGCCAGGAGTTCGGGCACGACGTGCTGATCGACCTGATCGGCTACCGCCGCTTCGGCCACAACGAGGCCGACGAGCCCGCCTACACGCAGCCCGAGATGTACCAGGTGATCAAGAAGCACCCGCCGGTGCGTGAGCTGTTCGCCAAGGAGCTGATCACCGGCGGCGTCGTCACCGAGCAGGAGTCGACCGAGATGACCGACAGCGTCTGGGAGACGCTGACCGAGGAGCACCAGAAGCTCAAGGAGCGGATCGCGGCCGCCAGCGAGGTCAGGCACGCCACCGGCGAGTACCAGCTCGACCGCACGCCCTCGCCGGAGGTCAAGACAGCCGTATCGCTCGATCGCCTGACTGTGCTCAACGAGGAGCTGCTGGCCGTGCCGGACGGCTTCACGGTCCATCCCAAGCTCGTCAAGCAGTTCGAGCAGCGCCGCGACGCCATGGGCCCCGCGGGCGGCATCACCTGGGCCCACGGGGAGGCGCTCGCGTTCGCGTCGCTGCTGACCGAGGGAATCCCGATCCGCCTGACCGGGCAGGACACCGAGCGCGGCACGTTCAGCCAGCGCCACCTCGTTCTGCACGACCCGACGACCGGCCAGGAGCACTGCGCGATGCAGCACCTGCCGGGTGCGCTCGCGCCGATGGAGCTGCACAACTCGCCGCTGTCGGAGATGGCTTGTCTGGGCTTCGAGTACGGCTACTCCCAGGAGGGGCC
>DASYFZ010000681.1:0-7258 GCA_036000295.1 Solirubrobacteraceae bacterium | reverse complement strand
GTTAGCTCGCGGAATGCCTCCTGCTCGCCTTGTGCAGCGCGCGTCAGCAGCGATTGGCCCATCTTCTGATCCTCGCATCTCGACTCCGATCTCGCCGGCATTAACAGCTATGACGTCGCGCGCGCCGAGAAAGGGTCGCCCCGGCGACCGCGCAACAGGCACTGACCCTTCTTCGGCCCCGCCGGCGTCTCAATACGCGGATGGCAAACCCCCGACACCAGGAGGACCGGAATGACGGCGTACGCAATCGGGTCGGCGCAGGAGCACCTGGCCGTTCGGCTCGAGCTGCTTGATGCCGAGCAGGACCTGACTCGCTAGAGGAGGCTCAAAATGCTGCACCCAGCTCTCGCTCGAGCGCTCGCCAGCGCTCACATCGATGACCTACATCGCGCGGCCGCCCGTTCGCACACGATCCGTCTCGCCCATCGCGCCCCGCACGAGCCACGCGTGGCGGCCACTTCAACCGCCATACAGCGATCCGCCTTCGAGTCAGCGGCGTGGACTTCGTGCGCCCCAGCCGCGGGCATGACGCCAACCGAGACTGCTCAAGCAGCCCCATGGCCATGCCAAGCCGTCGTCGACGTCCCCTCGGGGCCGCGAGCCGGAATCGATCTGGCATCGAGATCGTCATGAGTTCTTTGCCGATGCTCAGGCTGAACACGAGGATCGGCGGGTCCGACAGCACTCCTACGACCGCCTTCGCTGGCCCGCCACGCTGCCGCTTTCGGACGAAGGCGGCCACCGGATCCGAGCCGTCGACGTGCCCCGGACTCGTGTGAAGGGGACGCGACGTTCTGCCGACCCCCAACGCTCGACGCTCGTTCACCCCGTTCAATTTCGGCCGGCGCGTGGCGTCTCATCAGGGATCGACCGCCGGACGCTCCGGGAGTGGCCGCAAGGGAACGCTCACCGAACAGTTGCGGTCCCGCTACCTGGGCCTCGGATTGGCGATGAGCAGGTCGACGCCGCTCTGTTAGCGCAGACGTTCGTTTCCCGGCGCAGGCATCATTGAAACCGAGCGGCCGCTGCCGGATCGTGCAGCGGGGAGCCGAGCCTCGCCCAGAGTGCCGCCGGGCGGCAATGGCGAAGCCGGCACCTTGCAGTGAGCAGCCAGCGTTCGAGCGCGCCGCCCGCCTGGATCGGCCGCCAGGTTTGGCTGCTTCTCGACGCCTATGGGTCGATGCGGTGACCGCTTGCACCAAACGCCAGCAGCGTCCTGTCGCGACGCTGAGACCGCCTCGCGCTTGCAGCCCGTCCGGCTCGTTGCCTAGTTGTGGCTACTCGAGGTTCCGCTCGCCAGCTTCCTGATCGCTCCAGAGTGGACACCCTCATTGGGCCAGCATGGCTCTCACTGTGTGGGCGCGGCCTTCGGGATCCGTCCGCGGTAAGGCTGGCACGGGAGTCCGCGCACACCGAGGTCGGAGATCGCGAACACTCGCCCGCTGTCGGGCTGCCGGGCCCAGGCGGCGTCGTCGAGTCCTTCCCGGGCCGTGGTTATGAACAGCGTCGCCCGGTCGGGGCCGCCGAAGGCGCACGAGGTGGGTCGCTCGACCGGCAGCTCGAGGCTGGCGAGCAGCGACCCGTCCGGGGCGTAGCGGTTGACGACCCCGCCGCCCCAGAGTGCGACCCAGATGCCGTCTTCCTCATCGATCGTGAGCCCGTCGGGCACAACGCCGGGCTGGTCGCTGCGCACGAGCGTGCGACGGTTGCTGATCGCTCCGCTCTCGTCATCGAAGCGGAATGTGTCGAGGCAGCCGGTGCCGCTGTCGTTGAGGTACATCGCGCTGCCGTCGCGGCTCCACCCGATGCCGTTAGCAATCGTCAGGCCGGTAAGCATGGTGGTGCAGCTGCCGTCGAGCTCGAGGCGGTAGAGCGCGCCGGCGCCGGGCGACTCGTCGTAGGCCATCGTCCCGGCCCAGAACCGCCCCTGCGCGTCGCACGCTCCGTCGTTCATCCGCACGTCGGTCCGGCCGGCCTCGGGCTGGGCCAGCTCCCGCACCGATCCGTCCTCCTCGACGAACAGGAATCCCGGCCCGGCAGCAACGACGTAGCCGCCGCCCAGGACGGGCGCGACCGCGCCGACGTGCCGGTCGAGTGAGATCGTGACCACGTGGTCGAGGCTGCCGTCGCCGGCCAGCGTGCCGCGGTGTATGTGTCCGGCGAGGATGTCGACCCATAGCAGCTCCTGGCGTTCCTCGTGCCACCGCGGCCCCTCGCTGAGCCGCCCTGGCGTCGCCGACCACGGCGCGGCGTTTGAGGCAGTCATGATGTGAGATCGACGACGACTTTGATGTCGTCCGGCTCGCGTTCCAGCGCCTCGGTCCAGCGAGTGAGCGGCACGCGCCGGGTGATCATCCCTTGCAACCAGTCCGGATCGGCCGTCGCGAGGGCGTCAACGGCCTGCTCCCAGTGGCGCCGCCCGGCGTTCACGGTCCCGAACAGCACCAGGTTGCGCAGCACCATGGCGCGATTCATCGTCGTCGCGTCCACATCGAATTGCGGCTCGACGTTCATGATCCCGGTCAGGCACATGATCCCGCCGCTGACCAGCCTCTGGGCGGCCGAGCGTCCGACCGCGCCAAGGCCCGTGCACTCGATCACGACCTCCACGTCGGCGCCCAGATCCGCGGCGTCGCCGGCGTGATAGCGCGCGCCGAGGGCCTCAACCAGGTCGCGCTTGGGCCCCTCGGTCGCCAAGTCGACGACGTGCACCTCATACCCGCGTTGTACACCCATGAGGCATGCCAGCAGCCCGATCGGGCCGGCGCCGGTGACCAGCGCCCGGCCGCGGAGGAAGAACGCCCGTTGCGAGATGCGGTCGACCTGGTCCCACGCCTTCGCCAGGACCGAGGTGGGCTCGAGCAGCACGCCCAACTCGCCCATCGCCGTCGGGATCGCCAGCGCGAAGTCTGGCTCGACGCGCCATTGCTCGCTCCCGTATCCGTGGCGGCGGACGATTCCGCGCTCGGCGAAGCGGTCGTTGCGGCACATGTCCCACTCGCCGGCGGCGCACGCCGGACATGGAACTGGGTCCGGACGGCGCACGATCCCGACCACCAGATCCCCGACATGAAAGCCCGAGCCGGCCGGTGCCTCGAGCACCTCGCCCAGACTCTCGTGGCCGATGATCAGCTTGCTCTCCCCGGGCGGCGGCTCGCCGTATCCGCCCTCGGCGATCTCACGGTCGGTGCCGCAGACGCCAATCAGGCGGCCACGCACCAGCAGAGCCCCGTCGTCCTTCGCTGGCTCGGGGACGTCCTCGACGCTCACGGTTCCCCGCTGGCCTGGCACGGCTGTGATCGCACGCATGACGCAAGGCTCCCACGGGGATGGCGAGTCTGCGTCACCCAGACCGGAGGACGCCGGCTGCCGTCCCCACCCGGAAAATCATGGCCATGACTTCATCGGCGGCCATGAGCCTCGATGTCGTGGTGATCGGCGCCGGGCCCGCCGGCGTGGTGGCGGCGCTTCGCGCCGCGCGCCTCGGAGCCCGGACCGCGCTGCTCACGCGCGACGAGTTCGGGGGGATGGCCGCCAACGACGGACCGGTGCCCGTCCGGACGCTGGCACACGCCGCGCGGCTGATGCGCGAAGCCGCGCAGCTCCCGCGGTACGGGATCACCGCCGGCGAACCCACGCTCGACTATCGGCGGCTGCTCGATCGCGTCCGGGAAGTCACCGGCGATGTGCGCGCGCACTCGCTGTTGCGAGAAGATCTCAGGCAGGCCGGAGTGACGCTTCACGAGCACGCCGGCGTCGCTCGGTTCACCGACCCGCACGTGATCGAGTCCGAGCACGTCCCACGCCTCCACGCGGCGAAGATCATCATCTGCACCGGCGGCATGCCGCGCCGACTTGGCCTCCCCGGCTTCGAGCTGGCGTCCACCCACAGCGATGCCTGGACGCTCTCCGCCGCCCCGCCATCAATGTTGATCATTGGCGCCGGCGCGACCGGGGTGCAGCTCGCCTCGATCTTCAACGCCTTCGGGTCACACATCACGCTGTTTGAGGCGGCGCCGCGGATCCTGATGAGCGAGGACCAAGACGTCGCCGCCACGGTCAGCGGAGCTCTGGCCACGTCGGGGATAGAGGTCCTCGAGAACGCCGGAGCGATCGACCGCCTCGAGCGCTGCCCCGCCGGAGTCCGGCTGACCTACTCACACGGCACTGCGCACCATATCGACGCAGCGATTGCCGTCGTCGCGGCCGGCTGGGTCGCGAACACCGCCGAGCTCAACCTTCCCGCCGCCGGCGTACACACCGACCACCGCGGCTACGTTCAGGTTGACGCTCAGCTTCACACCACTGCGCCGCACATCTTCGCCGCCGGCGACGTCACCGGACACCTGATGGTCGTCCATGAAGCAGCCCGCGAGGCGTACCTGGCGGCCACCAATGCGGTTCTCGGAAGCACGACCGCCCTGCCAGCCGAGGTGAGTCCCCTCGGCAGCTTCACCGACCCCGAGTACGCCTCCGTCGGCCTCACCGAGACCACGGCCCGCAAGACCCGCGAGGTCATCGTGGCAACCCAACGGTTCGACTCACTGCCGCGACCGATCATCGACGGACGCCCTACCGGCTTTTGCAAACTCGTCGCCGACCGTCAGCTCCACACCATCCTCGGCTGCCACATCGTCGGAGAACGCGCGGTCGAGCTCGCTCAGCTGGCGGCGGTCGCGATGGCAGCCAACATGACGGTCGAGCAACTCGCGCTCGTCCCCTTCTCATTTCCCACCTACGCCAACGCGCTGGGACGCGCAGCCATCGAAGCGGTCCGCGAACTCGACCTCGACGGCACCGACCGGGCGCCCACCCCATTCATCGCGTGACGCGCATCTCGTCGATCAGTCGGCGTTGGCCGTAACCGAGGAAGTAGCCGTCGGCCCCCAGCCGCTCCTCCGCCGGTACAGCGAGCGTCTCGTCGTTGGGCAACGAAATCTGCGTCTCTGATCGTCCAACGCGGAGGCGTCGACCTGCCCCAGCAGGATGGCCGCGGTCGTTCCAGGACAGCAGCCACGCCGGCGGGGCGTGCCTGCGTCGCTGGCTCTGCGTCACCGGCGTAGCCATTGGTCTTGTTGACGTCGACTGCGAGAGGACCGAGCGGCTCACCTGGGCACAGAGCGGGCCGTGCTGCGGCTTGAGACTCCTCGAAATCGGTACACGCGTTCGTCTGCCCGTCCGTTCCGCAGGGCATGCTCGAGAGGTGGTGCCTGCTCACGTCGAGTCGGGAGGCACGCTCCCTTGCGCTGGAGGGCTTCAGATTCGAGGCTTTGTCCAATGCGAAGCGTTCGCGTAGGACGCGGCACTCTGGTTGGGCGGGACACGGGCATCGAAGTCCAGAGAGGAGGTGCCGCATGTTTCGTAACGCAGCGGCCGGAGACCGCCGGCGGGTGGTGATCATCGGCGGGGGGTTCGGCGGTGTGGAGGCCGCCCGCAAGCTCAAGCAGGCTGATGTGGACGTCACCGTGGTCGACCGCCAGAACCATCTCCTGTTCCAGCCGCTGATCTACCAGGTTGCCGCGGGGGCGCTGTCCTCTGGTGAGGTCGCGGCGCCGCTGCGCCAGCTGCTCAAGCGGCAGGCCAACGCCACCGTGCTGATGGCTGAGGTGACCGATGTCGACATCGAGCGCCGGCAGGTGGTTCTCGACCGCGGTGAACGGCTCGACTATGACAGCCTGATCGTCGCTTGCGGCGGAGAGACGTCTTACTTCGGCCATGACCAGTGGCGGGACGTGACGTGCGGGTTGAAGACGCTCCGCGATGCCGTCGATCTTCGCAACCGGATCTTTGGTGCATTCGAGGAAGCCGAACGCGCGACTGATCCGGCTCTGCGTGATGAGTGGCTGACGTTCGTGGTCGTCGGCGGGGGTCCGACCGGGGTTGAGATCTCGGGACAGCTCGCGATCCTGGCTCGACACACGATGAAACACGATTTCCGGCGGATCGACCCGCGCGCGGCGCGAGTGATCCTGCTCGACGCGGGCGCGCGCGTGGTCGCTGCATTCAGCGATAAGACGTCGGCCAAGGCGGCGACGGCGCTTGGCGAGCTCGGCGTCATCGTGCGGGAGGATGCGATGGTCACCGACATCGATTCCAGTGGCGTGACGGTCACCGTGGGCGAGAAGATCGAGCGGATCGCGGCGCGGACCGTCGTGTGGGCGGCCGGGGTGCGCACCGCGCGGGTCGCTGGGGTTCTCGCGCGCGCCACGGGCGCGACCACCGACCGGGCCGGGCGCGTCGAGGTCAACCCGGACCTGACCGTCCCCGGACACCCGGACGTCTCGGTGATCGGCGACGCCGCCAAGCTCTCTGGTCCGGACGGCCAACCTCTACCGGGCTTGGCCACAGTCGCGATCCAGCAAGCACGCCACGTGGCCAAGGCGATCCGCCACAGCCAGCCGGGGGCTTCCGAGCCGTTCCAGTACTTCGACAAGGGTGCAATGGCCGTTGTGGGAAGGGGCAGGGCCGTTTGCGAAGTCAGGGGTCACCGCCTGTCGGGCCTGATCGCGTTTCTGATGTATGTCGGCGTACACCTCTTCTACTTGGGCGGGATCGGCGGCCGGCGCATCACCGTGGTGATAAACGCGGTCGCGTCGCTCTTTGGCGCCCGGCAGAGCCGAATCGTGCTTGGCGAGCCGTCCACAAAGGACCGCTCGGCGCCCGCTGAGGCAGCTCGCTCATGATCAAGCGCGTGCTGGCGATGATGCTGGGACCAAGTTCGGCCGCCATCCGGGTGCCGTCTTGAGTGCCTTGCGGGCAGCCTGACGCGTCTCAGCCAGGGAACCTTGACTGCGACGAGCCCCGCTCGCGCTAGCAGCGGCACGTCGTTCCCACGATCCGGCTGGCCCGGGTCGGGCCCGCTGCCGGATTCGGTGGGGTCGCGATACTCGGGGATGATCCTGGTGAGGTGCTCGAGATCGTTCGCGAGGGGCGTTGATCGGTGCGCTGGTCGCGCTGGCGTGAGTCAGGCGCGGGTTAGGTGATGGTGGGGCGGCGAAGGACCTCGTCGATCAGCGCGCCGCAGCGCTCGGGGTCGTCGAGGAAGGGGGCGTGGCGCCCGGGGATGACCTCGAGGCGCGCGTCGGGCAGGAGGGCGTTGGCGCGTTGGCCGATCTCTGGGCGGCCGTAGGGGTCCTCCTCGCCCCAGATCATGAGTACGGGCACGTTGAGCTGGCGCAGCTCGGCTTCGGAGAGGAAGTTCTCGGTGCGGGGGCGGCCGAGCCGCATGGCGAGCTGCATGTGGCTGAGCATCGCCGTC
>DASYFZ010000643.1:0-7223 GCA_036000295.1 Solirubrobacteraceae bacterium | reverse complement strand
GCGGATGTCCTTGCGAGCGAGGTCCTCCTCGTTGTGCAGCGTCGCGAGCTTGATCGTGACGCCACCGACGTGGACCGGTTCGAGCATCGCGTACGGGTGCAGGTCGCCGAATTTGCCCGGGTTCCAGCCGATCTGGTTGAGCTTGGTGACCGCCGTCGTCGGCGGGAACTTCCACGCGATCGACCACCGCGGCTCGCGCCCGACGACGCCCAGGCGCCGCTGCAGCTCGACTTGGTTGACCTTGACCACAGCGCCGTCGATCTCGAAGTTCAGCGAGCCGCGGCGCTCCTCCCACGACTTGCACTGGGCGACGACCTCGTCCTCGGTCTGGAGCTTCTTGACGTCAGGGTGGACCGGAAAGCGGTGCTCGCGCAGCCACTCGAGTGCGTCCCAGTGCGCCGAGAACGAGATCCCGTCGGTCGCGCCGATCGCATAAGCCCAGAACGACAGCGGCCGGTCGGCGGCGAGCTTAGGGTCGAGCTGGCGGATCGTCCCGGCAGCCGAGTTTCGCGGGTTCATGAACGTCGACAGGCCCGCCTCGGCGCGGCGCTCGTTGAGCTTGGCGAAGTCCGGCAGCGACATGTACACCTCGCCACGCACCTCGATCATCGCCGGCGGGTTGTCGTCGTCGAGCCCAAGATCGACGGGCTGGCGATCTCGCTGATCTACCGAGACGGAAGGCTTGAGCGTGGCGCCACGCGCGGCAACGGCGAGGTCGGCGAGGACGTCACTCACAACCTCCGCACGATCCCGGGGATCCCGCTGAAGCTCGACACCGACAACCCACCACCGATGATCGAGGTGCGCGGCGAGGCCTACATGTCGCTACCCGACTTCACCAAGCTCAACGAGCGCCGCGCCGAGGCGGGCCTGTCGACGTTCATGAACCCGCGAAACTCGGCTGCCGGGACGATCCGCCAGCTCGACCCCAAGCTCGCCGCCGACCGGCCGCTGTCGTTCTGGGCCTACGCGGTCGGGGCGACCGAGGGCATCTCGTTCGGCGCGCACTGGGATGCGCTCGACTGGCTGCGCGAGCACCGCTTCCCGGTCCATCCCGACGTCAAGAAGCTCGGCACCGAGGACGAGGTCGTGGCCCAATGCCGAGCGTGGGAGGACCGCCGAGGCTCGCTCGACTTCGAGATCGACGGCGCCGTGGTGAAGGTCAACACGGTCGAGCTGCAGCGTCGTCTCGGGGTCGTCGGCCGAGAGCCGCGGTGGGCGATCGCCTGGAAGTTCCCGCCGACGACCGCGGTCACGAAGCTCAACGACATCGGCTGGAACCCCGGCAAGTTCGGCGACCTGCACCCATTCGCGATGCTCGAGCCGGTCCATGTCGGCGGCGTGACGATCAAGCAGGCGACGCTCCACAACGAGGAGGACCTTGCGCGCAAGGACATCCGCATCGGCGAGGAGGTGATCGTGCTGCGCGCGGGCGATGTGATCCCCCAGGTGCTGTCGCCGGCGCCGCACGTGGCCGAGCGCAGCGACCGACCGCCCGCGCCGCATCCTCCGGAGAAGTGCCCCGTCTGCCAGACCCCGACGATCAAGCCCGAGGGATCGGTGTTCACCCGCTGCCCGAATCTGGCGTGCCCCGGACGGCGCTGGCAGCTGCTCACTTCATTTGTGGCCGTGATGGACATCGACGGCCTCGGCGAGAAGCAGGTCAGCCTGTTCATGGACCTGGGGTGGGTCACGACCGCCGCGGACTTCTACCGGATCACCCCTGAGCAGGTGGCCGAGCAGAGCGGGTTCGGGCAGGTCTCGGCCGACAAGCTGGTACGGGCAATCGAGGCCTCCAAACAGCAGCCGTTTGGCCGCGTCCTGTTTGCGATCGGGATCGAGGAGGTCGGCTATGTCACCGGCCGCAACCTCGCCCAGCAGTTCCGCACGGTCGACGCGCTGCTCGCCGCGAGCCCGGAGGAGATCGAGCAGACCCAGGGAGTAGGGCCAAAGATGGCGACACTGATCCACGCCCAGCTCGCCGAACCCCAGATGCGCGAGCTGATCGCCGACCTGCGTGAGCAGGGACTGCAGTTCGAGGAGGAGGGGCCGCCGCCCGGCGAGGGCAAGCTCGCGGGCAAGACGCTTGTGCTGACGGGCACGCTCCCGACGCTGACTCGAGAGGAGGCGACCGAGATGATCGTCGGTGCCGGCGGGAAGGTCACCGGTTCGGTATCTCGCAAGACCGACTACGTGGTGGCCGGCGAGAGCGCCGGCTCGAAGCTGGCCAACGCCGAGCGGCTCGGCGTGGCCGTGCTCGACGAAGCCGGCCTGCGCGACCTCCTCGCCTAGACGGCCGTCGGCACTCAGCCGTTGTACTTGGCGAGCATCACGGCCATATTCGCCTCGATCTTGTGGGCCACATCGGTGTTGAACACCGAGTTCATGAGGAATGCGAAGGCCAGCTTGTGGCCGTCTCGAGCCTGGCAGTAGCCCACCAGATTCGCGGCGTCGCTCAGCGTTCCGGTCTTGCCCTCACACCGGCCCTGGGCGATCGTGCCGTTCATCTCGTGCTCCAGCGTCCCCGTCTTGCCGGCGACCGCCAGCGATGAGACGAAGTCGATATTGGATGCCATCCGGCTGAGCAGCGTCACGACCTGGCGCGGCGTCGTGAAGTCCGATCGCGACAACCCCGAGCCGTCGTTCAGCTGCGGATGAATTCCGAACTTCGACGCGACCAGGCTGCGGACGACGGCGGCTCCCGCGGCTGTGGTGCCGGCAGCGCCGAACTTCGCGCCGATGTCCTTGATCAGCGTCTCGGCGAAGAAGTTGTCCGAGGGCGTGTTGGTCAGCTTGATCAGCGTCCCCATCCGAGGCGAGTTGACCTCGGCCAGCACGCCGGTGCCCGCCGGCGTGCGGCCCGTTGAGATCGGTAGCTTCTGCGCGACCTTGACGCCCGCTGACCGCAGGGCCGACACGAACTGCTGGGCGGCGAACAGCGCGGGGTGCAGCACGTACGAACTTCCCTGGTTGATCAGGCCCCGGTTGTAGACGAGCGCGCTCAGCGACCCCTCGACCTCGGTCGAGAAGCCATAGCCGGTCGCCGGCGTCCCGCGCAGCGAATCGAAGTACGACTCGTCCCCGATCACACGCCCCTGGATCGAAGTGATCCCCTGAGTGCGGATCAGGTTGGCGACCAGGCGCTGCATCGTGGCGCCGCCGCCGTAGGCGAAATGGTCAAAGGACGCCGAGCCGAACGTCGGGTCGCCCCCGCCCTTGATGTAAAGCGTGCCCGTCCAGTGGCCGTCGTTCAGGGTGCCGGCCCCGTAGATCGAGGTCGTCAGCGTGGTGTTCGCACCGAAGTCCAGCAGCGCGGTGCTTGTCGTGTAGAGCTTTTCGACGGATGCGGGCAGACGCCCCACGTCGGGGGAGTACGAGAACAGGGACTGACCGGTGTCGAGGTCGAGCACGTAGGCGCCGCTTCGGCCCCCCGCGTGGCGGATCGTGGAGTTCAGCTTGCTCGCCAGAGCCGCCTGGGGCGACCGCGCGGCCTCGGCCGGCTTCGTTGCGCCCAGGGCAACGGGGGCCGCCCCCAGCATGCCAAGCATCACCCCCACCACGGCGGCCAGCGATCGCGCCGGGACGCCGATTGTTGCTGCACGCCGGCGCATCGCCCTATCTAACCGCTCACAGCGGCGAAAGCTTCGGTCACTGCCGGAAATCCCGGCGCCGCGCCGTACAATTCGCTTGGGCATGGGCAAGGTAGTCAAGCTCGATACTGCGGCCGCGGACCGTTCGGCCGGGGGTGCTAGGACCAGGCGGCGGCCTCGCCGTTCGAAGTCAGCACTCGTCCTGGGCGGCGGCGGCTTCACCGGTGGGGTCTACGAGATCGGGGCCCTGCGCGCATTGGACCTGCTTTCGGTCAATCGGACGGTCAACGAGTTCGACGTGTACGTCGGCACCAGTGCAGGCTCGTTTGTCGCTGCGGCGGTCGCCAACGGCGTGACGCCGGAGGAGATGATGCGGGTGATCGTCCAGCAGGTCCCGACGCCGTTCCCGGACGCCAGCATCAGCTCGTTGCTGCGCCCGAACTATGGCGAATTTCTGACCAAGGGGTTGCTGATTCCGTTCAGGGTCGTGCAGCTCCTGCGGACGCTGGTCAGCGACTTCGGGCAGATGAGCGCGGTCGACCTCGCGGTCGGCCTGGCCGAGGCGCTGCCCTCGGGGCTCTACTCCGGTCAGGGGATCGAGCGCTATGTCCGCACGATCCTGTCCGATCCAGACCGCAGCGACGACTTCCGGCTGCTGAAGAACGAGCTCTACCTCGCGGCGACCGACCTCGACACCTGCGAGCGGATCGTGTTCGGGGCCGAGGACTGGGACGACGTGCCGATCTCGA
Source organism: Solirubrobacteraceae bacterium (assembly GCA_036000295.1). Taxonomy (GTDB): domain Bacteria; phylum Actinomycetota; class Thermoleophilia; order Solirubrobacterales; family Solirubrobacteraceae; genus Palsa-465. The sequence goes on along the minus strand of DASYFZ010000643.1, from coordinate 2,884 downwards.
CCGCGGTCCGCGCTTCGAGCGCGCTGCCGATGATCTACAAGCCCGTGAAGGTCAAGGACCGCGAACTGATCGACGGCGGAATCCTGTCGACGACCAACCTCGACATCGCGGTCGAGGCCGGCGCCAAGTTCATCGTGGTCGTCAACCCGCTCGTTCCGTACGTGAATGACTACGAGAAGCGGATCCCCACGATCACCGGTTCCCGGGCGCGTCGGGTCTCGGACATGGGCTTCCCTCAGATCGGCTACCAGGCATTCAAGCTGCTCGCCTACCAGCGGCTCCACGAGATGGCGCGCCGCTGGGAGGAGCGCTACCCCGGCGTCGACATCATCCTGATCGAGCCCGAGCCCAACGACGAGCTGATGTTCCAGACGAGCATGATGAACTACACCTCGCGGGTCGACATCGCTCGTCACGGCTTCCAGTCGGTGACGCTGAAGCTCGCCCACGACTATCCGCGCTTCAAGCGAATCTGCGCGCGCCACGGGATCGACATCTCGGCGACGCGGGTGCGCAAGGTGGTCAAGCACTTCGAGGCCGAGCGCGAGAAGACCCGCGCTTGGCGAAAGATCCTCGAGCAGACGACCTCAACGCTGCTGCGTCAGTCGGCTCAGGAGTAAAACGAAGGCCGCGTCCCGAGACGCGGCCTTGTCGGTATTGCTGTAGAGCCACCCACGGCCGGGTGCCAACACCTGCCCGGCCCGCGACCGTGGAAGCGGGTGGAAACCGGCCTGAAGAGTTGTTAGACGACCTGCGCCTGTGGCTCCGAATCGTGGATGTGGATGCCCATCGTCTCCCGAAGACTGGAGAGGAAGAGGGTCTTGTCGATCCGACCGTTGAAGATCGGGACGCCCAGCTCGCAGCACTTTACGATCACGTCGCGGCGCTCTAGGCCGGACTCACGTGCTAGCTCGGTGGGCGTCAGGTGAATAGCCATCGGTCCTGCTCCTCCTTTGCCGCAGTGGCTAGATGGTGCTTTGAGTATGCCGCCTTTGGCGGACGCTCACAACACAATCTCAACATCTGTTCGGCTAGACGATGAGAAAGTCCTGGATTTTGGCACAAACCTGCGAGCGGTCATCGACCTGACCGGGCCAAACCCCCGCTTGCCCGGTGGCTAGACCCTGCCTGCCCGATCCCGCGCAGCTATGGGATACTGGCTCGATTCGGGGCGTGGCGCAGCCTGGTAGCGCGCACCGTTCGGGTCGGTGAGGTCCCCGGTTCAAATCCGGGCGCCCCGATAAAAAGCCCCGCAAACGCGGGGTTTTTTGTTGGCGAGAAGGGCCATGGTTCGGGCAGGGATTGGTCATACACGCCGTAACGGGTGACTTGGCGATGCCAGAAGAGGCCGGTGAGCAGGGATTTTGAACCGGACACCGCACCGGCCGGGGCGGTGAGGTGCCCGGGTGAGAACGCCGCTCGCCCAGACGTGCTTGGTGCTCTGGTTGGCGATCGACTTACCAAGGCCGTTCAGGGCGCTCGCCGACAGGCTGGTGCTGTAACCGGGCGGCTTTTTCTGGCAGCGAGGTCGATCCAGCACGTGAGATAGCTCCGGCAAGAGCCCTAGGTCTCATTTGCCTGTCTGACTTTCATCGATCGGGAGTGTCGGTTGGGGTCTCGCCTACCGCAGTGGGCACGATGCTGCTCATCTGGCTTGTTCTTGCTTTGGCGCGCCGGGTCGCGGAAGACCGGGCGCGAGCACCGGTCGCAGGCGAAGGGGCGGCAAGGGCCTTTTCGGGCCGGACGGTCGGTCGTCGCGCGCCGTAGCCGCTTACTCTGCCGAACCTCAGAGTTATCGAAGCGTCAGCCGGTTTTGGCCGGGCGAGCCGGGAGGCTCTGTCACCGCTGGCCGCGGCTCCTGCGGGGCCAAGCGGTCAGACCTCCACGAGGACAAGCAGGATCATCGGTCGTCGACGCGCGCGTGCTCGAGGATGAACTTCGCGAGGTGGTCATGCAGGGCCTGTTCGAGCGCGGCGGGGTCGTGCACGTCACGGGCGACGGCGCGGTCGAGGGCGACCTCGATCTCGTCGCGGGGCGCGTCGCGGAACGTGGCCTCGTCCTCGGTGCGACCGGGGGCTACGGGTTCGTGAGCGCTACGGGTTCGTGAGCAGCCAGAGCCAGTCGGCGCAGAGGCCGTCCGTGTGGACTAAAGGTCGTGCCGATCGCCGCCCAGCCCAACAGCGACCGCTTACGGAGTGACCGCCATCCCGGATAGGAACCTCTTGCGGCTAGGTCGCCGATGAATTCACCCCCGCGGGGTCGCGATCTCCCTTCGCGGTCATGGATGCGCGAAACGCCTGCGCGCAACAACAGCGCCGTATGACCGTCCTATCCGCCCGGCTGATCCGACGGCGGCTGAGACCCCGCGTCGATCGCGCGATCGTCGACTCCGCTCGAGCGGCCTCGATCCTGCAGTTTCCTTGGTGATCGCATCAACCCACACAGACCAAAAGCGATCCATTGGAGGTATTGCGATGGAGGCCCATGCCCACGAGCAAGTCCACTTGCACCAGCGGGGCGCAAGTGTTGCCACAAAGACGATCCTGCAGGTCGGTGCGCTCGCCGGCGTAGCCGCTGGGCTCATGTACGCCGGGTGGCAGATGGTCGTTGCCGCGATCGCCCAGGAACCCACCGCCGTGCCCGGCATTCACCAGACGCTCTGGACACCGCCAGAGGGCATCTGGAGCGTCGTCTTCGGCGTGCACCACTTTCACGGCAGCTTCCACTTCATCCCGTTGTTCGGTGGAGTCGTCGCCCACTTGGGAAACGCGCTGATCGTTGGGATCCTTGGCGTCTTTCTACTGACCGCGATCCTCGGTCGACGGCCGAACCCTGCTCCGGCGGCCGTGCTCGGGGCCGCTTACGGCATCGCGGTTGACGCGAT
>DASYFZ010000640.1:0-5297 GCA_036000295.1 Solirubrobacteraceae bacterium | reverse complement strand
CCGGGGCTCGGCAAGACGCATCTCCTGCACGCGATCGGCAACTACGTCCGCGCCTTCGGCCTCGGCGCGGCGGTTCGCTACGCGACCGTCGAGGCGTTCACCAACCAGTTCATCAACGCGCTCAGCTCACGATCGCTGAACCACTTCAAGCACGCCTACCGCGACGCCGACGTGCTCCTCATCGACGACGTGCAGTTCCTCGCCAGCAAGGCCAAGACCGAAGAGGAGTTCTTCCACACTTTCAACACCCTGCATGAGACCGGCCGCCAGCTCGTGCTCACCTGCGACCGGCTGCCCCGCCAGCTGGTCAACCTCGAGGAGCGGCTGCGAGAGCGCTTCGAGTCCGGGTTGGTCGTCGATGTAGGCCCGCCCGATCGCGGAACCCGGGTGGCCATCCTGCGCAAGCGAGCGGCTCTCGATCACATCCATCTGGAAGACGAAGCGGTGCTCGGACTGATCGCCGACCGCGTCACCACCAACGTGCGCGCGCTGGAGGGAGCATTGATCCGCGTGGTCGCCTCGCACTCGCTCACCGGGCGTCCGATCGACGTCGAGCTCGCCACCCAGGTCCTCGACGAGATGTATCCGGCTGCGGGGACGCGCGCAGTGTCGATCGAGGACATCCAGCGAGTCGTCGCCGCCCACTACGACCTCACCGTTACCGAACTGATCTCCTCGATGCGCACGGCTCGGATCGCGTGGCCCAGGCAGGTGGCAATCCATCTGTCGCGCGAGCTCACGCACGCGTCGCTGCCGGCAATCGGAGCTGCGTTCGGCGGACGCAATCACGCGACGGTGATACACGCTTGCAAGCGAGTATCCGAACGTCTCCACAGCGATCAACAGGTCGGCGATGAGCTTGCCGACGTATTGGCAGCCGTGCGCGCAGAGCAGGAAGGCGACCGGACGTGTTGACACACTTGCCTGTCGCGTCTGAACAACAACCTTCTCGCTCGCTGCGGGAATTCCCGCACCTATCCACAGCTTCTATTCGACCTATGACTTCTACCTTCCTTCTGAGGTATTCATCGTGAAGATCTCTCTCGAGCGAGACGCGCTGCTCAGCCAGCTGCAGGCCACCACCAGGGTCGCCTCGACCCGCAGCGCAATCCAGGCACTTTCGGGTGTGCAACTGGCGGCGTCATCACAAGCCTGTGAGCTCCGCGCCACCGACATGGACGTGGGCCTGCGCGTCCCCCTGGAGGCCGAGGTCGTTCGCGAGGGCGTCGTCGTGCTTCCCGCCCGCCTGCTGCTCGACGTCGTCCGCTCACTGCCGGCGCCCCAGGTGTCGCTGGAGCTCCGATCTGCCGAGCAGGACGTGGAGCTCGTGTCGGGCAACGCGACCTTTCACATCCGCACGCTGCGCGCGGAGGACTTCCCGCCGTTTCCCGAACCGGAGTCCGAAGGCTCGATCGTGCTCTCAGCTGAGACGTTTGTGAACACCGCGCTCAAGGTTGCGGGGTCGGCATCGCGCGACGAGACCCGCCCGGTCCTGACCGGGATCCTTGCGTCGGCGACCGGCAAGGAGCTGAGGATGGTGGCCACCGACTCGTATCGCCTGAGCGTCAAGGAGACTGCGCTCGAGCAGGAGCTGCCGTCGTCGTTCGAGGTCAACGTGCCGGCGCGGGCGCTCCAGGAGCTCGCGCGCGTCGTGGCACACACCGACGCCGAGCAGCTGAGTATCAGCGTTCGTCAGAACCAGGTCCTATTCGTCGTCGGCGGCGTGATCCTGTCCTCACGGCTGATCGACGGCCAGTTCCCGAACTACCGCCAACTGCTGCCTGAGAGCTTCGAGCACGAGTTGCGCATCTCGGCGACCGAGCTCACCGATGTGGTGCGGCGCATCAGCCTGCTCGCGCAGAAGAACGCGCCACTGCGGCTGGCGTTCGCCCCGGGTGAGCTGACCGTGTCGGCGCAGACCCCCGACGTCGGCGAGGCGCGCGAGTCGCTGCCGGTCGCGTTCCAGGGGGAGCCGCTCGAGATCGGGTTCAACCCCGAGTTCCTGCGCGCGGGACTCGAGGCGGTCGAAGAGGGCGATGTGCTGCTGAAGCTGATCAGCCCGCTGCGGCCGGGGCTGATCGAGTCGGCTGACGGCAGCGGTTTCCTCTACCTGATCATGCCCATTCGCCTGAACGTGTAGGTCGGCATGCGCGTACTGGCCGTAAGCCTGCGCGACTTCCGTTGCTACGAACACGCCGAGGTCGAGATCGGCGAGGGCCTGACCGTGGTCAGCGGGCCCAACGGGGCCGGCAAGACGAATCTGCTCGAGGCGCTCTACTTCGGCTGTACCGGCCGTTCGTGCCGCACCACAAATGAGCGTGAGGTGGTCCGCTTCGGTGCCGGTGCAGCACGGGTCGTCGTGCGGGCGCTCGCTGAGGATGGACCGCACGAACTGTCGGTCGGGTTCGAACCCGGGCAGCCGAAACGCATGCGCGCGGACGGTGCCCCGGTGGAGCGCCTGCTCGACGTGTCGCAGCGCCCGCTCGTGAGCGTTTTCCTGCCCGACCGCCTCGAGCTCGTCAAGGGGCCTCCGGCACTTCGCCGCGCGCATCTGGACCAGCTCGTCGCCGCGCTGTGGCCGGCCCGGGCCGGCACGCGTCGCGCGTACGCGCAGTCGCTTGCGCAACGCAACGCGCTGATTTCCCGGATCCGCGCCGGCCGCGGTTCGCGGGCGTCCCTGGCGACGTGGGATGCGCAGCTGGCTGCGCACGGAATCGCGCTCATGCAGGATCGCGCACGGGCGCTCGACACGATCACGGAGCGGTTCGCACGGCTGGGGCCCGCGCTGGGCCTGACCGGCGACCCTGAGCTCCGCTACCGCCCGCGATCTCGTGCCGCGCAGCCGGCCGAGCTCGTCGCCGAGCTGGCGGAGCGGATCGACTCAGATCTCGAGCGCGGCTTCACCGGCCACGGACCGCACCGCGACGACGTCTCGTTCTCCTGCCAGGGCCGCGAGCTCCGTGTCTACGGGTCTCAGGGCCAGCAGCGGCTGGCCCTGCTGGCTCTGCTGCTGGCCGAGCGGGAGGCGATCGCCGCCAGCCGGGATGTCACGCCGCTGATGCTGCTCGATGACGTGATGAGCGAGCTCGACCGCGACCGGCGCGAGGCGCTGGTCGAAGTCCTGCGCGCCGGCGGCCAGGCGGTTATCACCACGACCGATCTCGAGCACGTACCGGGCGTCGCCGAGCTCGACGTCACGAGTCTTGTGGTCGCCGATGGCAGCGTCCGGGAGGGAGCGGTCGCGTGAGCCCGTACCGACGCAGCCCACGCGCCGTGGCCCTGCCGATTGATCGGATCCGCGACGACCTGGCGCCGCAGACGCTGCTGGCCGATGCACAGCGCGTGTGGCCGCAGGCAGTCGGCGACACGATCGCCGCCGAGGCACGCCCGACGACCGAGCGCGGCGGAACCCTGACCGTCTCCTGCTCGGCGTCGGTGTGGGCGCAGGAGCTCGACCTGATGGCTCCCACGATCCTGGCGCGACTGAACTCGTGCCTGCGAGCGGGCGAGATCACCCGGCTGCGCTGCGTGGCGGTCCCTGCGCGCGACGACTTTTGACCGGGAAGGTGGTGACGCGCGCATGAGAGCACGTCACCACCGTCACCGGATTTTGTCCCCGTCCTACTGGAAGACGCTGGCGGCCCAGGAGCTGCTGCTCCAGGCCGAGCGGCTCGGATCAACGGCCCCCGAAGGTCCCTGTCCACAAGTGCAGCTCCAGCTCGACCGGGCGAAGCCCGCGTCGAGGTTGCCCTGAGCCTGGCTCCACCGGGAGCGGCTCCAGGTGGAGCGGGTGTAGTCGATCGCACCGTTCTTGCCCTTCAGCAGTGTGCTCGGCGTCAGGCCCTGGTCGGCCAGTGGTGCGAACGGCAGCAGCACCGCGGCCAGGGCGCTGACCTCGTCGATCGCCCGGTTGGACTTGGTCAGCGGGCTGTTCAGCGCACCCTTCACCTGGGCCGGAGTCCAGTTGGAGTGCAGCTGCAGCATGTCCGCGACCAGGCCGGAGACCATCGGGGCCGCCATCGATGTACCGCCGGCGGTGATGTACTGGCCGTCGACGATGCAGGAAGGGCACTGGGCGGCGAACGTGCTGTTGGGCGCGAGCACCGACACGATGTGGGCGCCGGGCGCGGTCACGTCGGGCTTGTCAAAGCCATCCTGCGTCGTCCCGCGGCTCGACCAGTCCGCGAGCTCGTCGTCGCGGGGCGTGACCGTGCCGTTGGTGTCGACCGCGCCGACTGTGACGACGTAGGGATCGTTGGCCGGGGCGTACTGCACCGCGTCGGGCGCGTCGCCGCGGTTGCCCGCGGCGACCACGACGACCAGCCCGTGGAACCACGCGGACTCGACGGCGGCGTCGAGCGGGTCAAGCTTGTAGGACTGCGGTGTGGTCGAGTCGAGCGACATGTTGACCACGCGGATGTTGTAGGTGCCCTGGTGGTCGACCACGAACTGCAGCCCGTAGATCACGTCGAGCACGGTCGCGTTGCCGGCGTCGTCAGAGACCTTGACCGAGACCAGGTTGGCGTCGGGCGCCACGCCGGCGAACTTGCCGCGCAGCGGGTCAGAGAGGTTCCGGTAGTTGCTGTTGCCGGCGATGATGCCCGCCACGTGCGTGCCGTGGCCGTAGGTGTCCATCACCGTCTGGGCGTCGGGGTTGGTGACCGCCGTGGCGATCACCCGTGACTTGCCCGAGGCGCCCCGGAAGTCGGGCAGGTTCCCGTCGATGCCCGTGTCGATCACGGCCACGCCGATGCCCTTGCCGGTCAGCCCGTCGCCGAAGTGCCATAGGGCCGGGGCGCCGAGCGTCTGGTTGAAGGTCGTGTCCAGGTTGTCCCCTTCGGGCGCGTCCTGCGGAGCGATCGCCGTGTTCAGCGTCACCGCATGGACGTCGGCACTCGTGGCGAGCCTGCCGGCGTTCGACGCGGTGAGCTTGGCCGCGTAGCCATTAATGATGTGAAGGTTGCCGGTGACGCGGCCGCCCACGTGGGCGACGTCGGCGCGCTGCGCCGCCGCGGTCACGCCCGTCTTGAACTGCACGATCGCCTCGACCACGCGGTTGGGCTGGCGCGCGGCGAGCGTGCCGATCCTGGGGTCAAGTGTTGCCGAGGAGCCGGCGGCGTCAGACGCGGGCGCGGCGACTGGTGCCGTCAGTGGCTTGCCGACCACCGACAGGGCGATGATCACGCCGACGGTGAGCACGGCCGACGCGACGAGCGCCGACATCCAGCGCATGCGCTCGACGATTCCGATCGTGGGACTCATTCAGGACAACCTCCGTGTTGCAAAGTCGTTCGCCA
>DASYFZ010000637.1:0-1772 GCA_036000295.1 Solirubrobacteraceae bacterium | reverse complement strand
CCCAGCGCGCGCGCGACCGCGGCAACCGGTGCGCCGTGGCGAACCACCCCCCTCAGCATCCCCGCCCCATGCCCGAAGTGCATCGCCGCCAACGCAACCGGGACCAGCGCTGCTGCGCCACTGTCATCGGTTTCGCGTCTCGCAGTCGAGCCGGCTGTCGCCAGCGCCGCCGCGTAGACCGCCAGGCCGGCTCGAGCGGCCAGGCGCGCCGGGCGAGGTCCGGCGACCGCCGCCGCCGCGGTGACGACCAGCGCCGGGGCAATCAGATGCGAGCGGCGCATCGTGTGGGGATGACGCACCGCCGTCCACTCGCGGTAGTCGCCGTAGTCGAGGTATTGCCGCCACAGCGATGGCACCGAGTTACGCGGCGTGTACTCAGACGCCATCGCCGGCAGGCACACGAGCCGCTCGTCGCGCTCCAGGAACCGCCCCGCCATCTCCGAGTCCTGATTGCGTGCCCAGCGCTCGTCCCAGCCCCCGTAGGCGAGCAGCGTCTCGCGTGCCCACACGCCGGCAAACACGCCGGAGTCGAGGTCGTACTCGCGCGCCTCGGAGTCGCGGTCGCTCGCCCACTTGCGCGAACCGCCGCGGCCCAGCGGCGTCCGCAGGGCCAACGCCACCGCGCGGGACACCGCACCGTTACCGGTCGCGATCGGCGGCCCGCTCACCCACCGGGTGTCGCCCCGGGCCAGGCGCCGGACTCCCAGCGCCACGTAATCGGCAGGATACGACGTGTGAGCGTCCATCCGCGCCACCCAGCGTCCGCGCGCGTGAGCGAGTCCCACGTTCAGGCCACTTGGCGTGGTTCGCAGCGGATTGCTGAGGATGCGGATCCGCGGGTCCTCGTCGGCCAGCTCTCGCAGGATCTCGAGCGTGCGGTCAGTCGAGCCGCCGTCGATCACCAGGAACTCGATCGCGCCGTCAAAGCTCTGCCGGCGCATCGCGGCCACGCTTGCCTCGATGTGCCGTTCCTCGTTGAGGACGGGCATCAGGACCGAGCACTCAACCCCATCGTGTGCGCCTGCCATCTACGCTCGGCATTATGGCCAACCGCCGGTGACCACCCGTGAGCCGCGAGCGCACCAAGATCCTCTACCTGATCGGCTTCCTGTCCGACAACGGCGGCGCCGAGCGATTCGCGCTGGGACTTGCGACGCACCTGCCGCGCGACCGGTTCGACGTGTGGGTGTGCGCGCCGCGCGGCGCCGAGCCGCTGGCGACCGCCGCGCTGGCCGATGCGGGCATTCCGCTCATCGGATTGGGGCGCAAGGCGAAGTGGGACGTCCATCGGCTCGGTGCGCTTCCCGGGATCGTCCGCCGCCATCGCTTCGACGTGCTGCACGCGCACATGTTCGGCTCAAACCTGTGGGGCACGCTGGTCGGGAGCGCCTGCCGGGTGCCCGTCGTCATCGCGCAAGAGCACACTTGGTCCTATGAGGGCGCTCCATGGCGCGTATGGCTGGACGGAAACGTGATCGGGCGCTTCGCAACCCGTTTCGTCGCGGTTTCCGAAGCTGACGCAGAGCGGATGGTGACGATCGAGCACGTCCCGACGGGCAAGGTCACGGTCGTCCCGACCGCTTACGTGCCCCGGGCCGATGGCAGCTCGGACACCGACCTGCGTGCCGAGCTCGGGCTGGCGCCTGACACTCCGCTGTACGGCTCGGCGTCGAACATGCGCCCGCAGAAGGCGCTCGAGGTGATGCTCGACGCGCACGCGAAGCTGCTCGAAACGTGCCCCGACGCCCACCTGGCGCTGGCCGGGGACGGAG
>DASYFZ010000635.1:0-6997 GCA_036000295.1 Solirubrobacteraceae bacterium | reverse complement strand
GGGTGGTGCGGTGAGCTCCTCATCGATGATCTCGTTGCAGAGATCGATGCACTCATCGCAGATGTAGACGCCCGGGCCCGCGATCAGCTTCTTGACCTGGCGCTGCGACTTCCCGCAGAAGCTGCAAAGAAGCTGTTCGTTGGAGTCGGTGGGACGTGCCATTCAGATGCTCTCTCCCTCAGGCGTACGGCTCGTCGCGCGTCGTCGAAGCTAAGGGTAGCCCCTCAATGCTGCGAGATGACGCGGTCGATGATTCCGTATTCCTTCGCCTCCTCGGAACTCATGAAGTAGTCGCGCTCTGTGTCTTGGCGCACCTTGTCCAAATCCTTGCCCGTGTGGTGCGCGATGATCTCATCTAGGCGTCGGCGGACGTCGATGATCTCTTTAGCGTGGATCTCGATATCCGTCGCTTGTCCCTGGAAGCTCGAAGACACCTGGTGGATCAGGATCTTCGCGTTGGGCAGGGCCATCCGCTTCCCGTGCGCACCGCCAGCCAGCAGCAGCGCGCCCATCGACATCGCGATGCCGACGCAGATCGTGGACACGTCGGGCTTGATGAACTGCATCGTGTCGTAGATCGCCAGGCCCGCGTACACCGATCCGCCTGGAGAGTTGACGTACACGGAGATGTCCTTGTCGGGATCCTCGGACTCGAGGTGAAGCAGCTGGGCGACGATCAGGTTTGCGATCTGGTCGTCCACCGGCGTGCCGAGGAAGATGATTCGCTCGTTGAGCAGACGGCTGTAGATGTCGAACGCCCGCTCCCCACGGGATGTCTGCTCGACGACCATCGGTACCAGGGGGCTCATCGTCCTCGCTTCTTTCGCTTACTCAGCCGGATTCCTGCCGAATGTAGCAACCGGCCAACCCGGGGCCCTCAGGGGAAATTACGAGCGAGACGGCTCTGTTTTTCTGCCCTGCGTAATTGCCGGGCATTGGAGTCACAGGCTCAGCTACCGGGTGTCCAGAGCTGGCCTGAGCCAGAGCCTTGCTGCTTGCCCTCTTGCTCCGGCGTCCACAGCTTCTGCCGGGCCTTGGCCTGCTCGACGCTGATCGGCTTGGCCTCCTTGACGAGCAGGTCGACCGCCAGGCTGGTCGCGACGTCCTCGCGGACGCGGTCGAGGCGACCGCCCTCGCGCAGCTGCTCGAGCAGCTTCTCGGGCTCGATGCCCTCGCGCTCGGCGGCGGGCGCGATCATCTCGAGGACCTGCTCCTCGGTCGGGTCGATGTGCTCGGCCTCGACGACTTCGGCCAGCACGGCCTCGCGACGCAGCGCGGTCGCGGCGTCGGGCTCGGCCTCGTGGGCGAGCGTCTCCTCGTCCTTGCCGGCGATCCGCAGGTAGGCCTCCTTGGAGATGCCGCGGCGAGCCAGCGTCGACAGCGTCTGCTCGAGCAGCTCGTGGGCCTGCGCGTGAACGAGCGCGTCGGGCAGGTCCACCTCGGACTCGGCCACGGCCGCGTCGATCACGGCCTGCTCGAACTCGCGCTCGATCGTGCGCTCCTCGGCTTCCCGCAGGCGGGTGGCGACGTCCTCGCGAAGCTCCGCAACCGTGTCGAAGCCGCCGGCGTCGGCGGCGAAGTCGTCGTCGAGCTCGGGCAGCAGCTTGGCCTTGACCTCAGAGACCGTGACCTCGAACACCGCCGTCTTGCCGCCCAGGCCGCCCGGATATTCATCGGGGAACGTGACCTCGACGTCGCGCTTGTCGCCGGCGGCGGCGCCGATCAGCTGCTCCTCAAATCCGGGCACGAGCCGGCCTGAGCCGAGCTCAATCAGCTGATCGCGGCCCTCGCCTCCCTCGAATGCCTCGCCGTCGACCCTGCCGATGTAGTCGACGACCACGTGGTCGCCCGACTCGGCGGGCCGCTCGACGGTCTCAAGCTTCGCGAACCGGTCGCGCAGCCCGTCGATCTCCTGGTCGATCAGCGCGTCGTCGACCTGGGGCTCCCGGCGACCCACCTCGAGGCCCTTGTACTGGCCGAGCTTCGCCTTCGGGCGCACGCCGATCTCGATTGAGAACTCCAGCGGCTGCCCCTCCTCGGGGAGGTCGCCGACGTCGAGGTCGGGCTCGCCGATCGGCGAGATCCCCGCCTCGTCGATCGCATCGACATACCAGCGGCCCAGGGCCGAGCGAAGCGCCTCGTCGAGCACGGCCTCGCGGCCGAGACGGCGGATCACGACGGGCGGCGGGACCTTGCCCTTGCGGAATCCCGGGATGCGCATCTGGCGCCCGAGCTCGCGGGCGGCCTGCTGGATGCGGCGCTCGACTTCTTCGGCGGGCACCTCCGCCTGCACGCGAACGCGCGACTCTGGCAGCTCGGTGACGCTGGTCTTCACGGGGCTCATGTGTACGGGACGATAGCTTGGCGCTGTGCTTTCGCGATTTGCAGGCCGCGTGGTGACCGGCCCGCTGGCCTTTCTGGTGGCCGGCGTGGTCGACGTCGTCGTGTTCGTGATCGCGTCGCTGTGGTTGCGCGCGGCGCGGCGCGTCAGCCGCGCGCGGACTTCGGCGGGCTGATCCGGGTCTTGTCGCGGTCCGCTCGACCGGCGTGCACCTTGGTCTCGTCGCGGCCCCCGTCCTGGATGCGCCCGTTGGACCCGGAGCCCACCCCGCCGTCGGCGTGGATCAGGTTGCGCACCTCGCGCAGCGCGACCGGAAGCGTCGTCGTGTCGTAGGCCCGTGAGGCGTTGATGTCCGACAGAATCGCCATGCAGCGGTCGACGGCGACCTCGTTGCGCTCGACCCAGGCGTCGATCGCCTCCTCGCCGTCGGCCTGCGCCCCTGCCCCCTCAATCACCTCCTGGGCCAGCGATCGATGCACGCCGTAGAGGTCCTCGCGTAGCGCGGCGCGCGCCAGCGCCTGCCAGCGGTTCGTGCGAGGCAGCTCGATGATCCGGTCGCGCAGCCAGTTGAGCCCGACCCGCGAGCCGAGGCCGGCGTAGACCGTCATCACCATGTCCTGGTCGCGCCCGCTGGACGCCGCAACCTCGACGATGTCGAACACCGAGTACAACGAGGGCATGCCGGCCGCCTTGTTGGCCAGCTCCGCGGGGACTCCGGCGTTGCGCAGGTCCTCCGCGCGCTTGTCGAACGCCTCGCGATCGCCGCCGTCGAGCACCTCGGGCAGGGCCTCAGCCATCCGCTTGGCCCCCGGCTCAAAGCGCTCGATCGCCCGCTCGATGTCGATCGCGCGCGGGTTGGAGCGCACCAGCCAGCGAGTTGCGCGCTCGACCAGGCGTCGTCCCTCGATCAGCATCGCCAGCTGGGCCTTTGGATCGACCTCGTTGTCGAGCGCCTCGACCTCCCCCCAGAACGAGCGCATTTCGAACACCTCGCGCGCAACCGCGTACGCGCGCGCGAGAATTGACGGAGGCGCCCCCGTCTCCTCGCCGAGCCGGAACGCGAACGTCGTGCCGGCGCGGTCGACGAGCTGGTTGGCGACGACGGTCGAGATGATCTCCCGGCTCAACCGGTGCGAGCGCATCTCCTGGCTGTAGCGCTCCGGAAGCGGTGGCGGGAAGTAGCGCTCGAGGTCATGGGCCAGGTACGGGTCCTCCGGCAGGTCTGACTCCAGCAGCTGCGCGTACAGGTGAATCTTGCAGTAGGCCATGACCACGGCCATCTCCGGGCTCACGAGTCCCTGATGCGCGGCCTTGCGGTCTGAGATCTCCTCGTCGGAGGGCAGGAACTCGAGCTCGCGATCCAGCCCGGCGACCTGCTCGAGGTTGTGGATCAGGCGCGCGTGGACGTCGACCATCGGTGCCGCCTGCACCAGGGCAAGGCTCATCGCCTGGGTCTGGGTATAGCTGCCGTAGAGCACCTGAGCAGCGACCGCATCGGTCATCTCGGTCAGCAGCACGTTTCGCTGCTTGAAGGTCATGTCGCCGTTGGTGACGAGCGAGCCCAGCAGGATCTTGATGTTGACCTCGTGGTCGGAGGTGTTGACGCCTGCGACGTTGTCGATCGCGTCGGTGTTGATCTTGCCGCCGGCGAGCGCGTATTCGATCCGCGCGCGCTGCGTGAATCCGAGGTTGCCGCCCTCCCCCACCACCTTGCAGCGCAGGTCGTCGCCGTCGACGCGGACGGGGTCATTGGCCTTGTCGCCGGCCTCGACGTGCGCCTCGCTGGAGGCCTTCACATACGTGCCGATGCCGCCGTTCCACAACAGGTCGACGGGTGCGCGCAGGATCGCCTGGATCAGCTCGTTGGGCGACAGCACCTCATCATCGATGTCGAGCGCCTCGCGGATCTGCTCCGACAGCTTGATCGATTTGGCGGTCCGCGCGAACACCCCGCCGCCCTCGGAGATCAGCGACTCGTCGTAGTCCGCCCACGAGGATCGCGGCAGCTCGAACAGGCGCTTGCGCTCTTCGAAGCTGCGCTCTGCGTCGGGATCGGGGTCGAGGAACACGTGCAGGTGGTTGAACGCCGCCACCAGCCTGATGTGGCGCGAGAGCAGCATCCCGTTGCCGAACACGTCACCCGACATGTCGCCGATCCCCACAGCCGTGAAGTCGGTCTCCTGCACGTCGGTGCCGAGCTCGCGGAAGTGGCGCTTGACCGACTCCCACGCGCCGCGGGCGGTGATGCCCATCGCCTTGTGGTCGTAGCCCTGCGAGCCGCCCGACGCGAACGCGTCGTCCAGCCAGAAGTCGTAGGCGGCCGACACCTCGTTGGCGATGTCCGAGAACGTCGCGGTGCCTTTGTCCGCCGCCACCACCAGGTACGGGTCGTCCTCGTCGTAGCGCACGACGCGGTCGGGCGCCACGACGTCGCCCCCCACGATGTTGTCGGTGATGTCGAGCATGCCCGACAGGAACATCCGGTAGCAGGCGATCCCCTCCTCGAGCAGCGCCTCGCGGCCGCCGTCGCCCGGAGGCCGCTTGAGCACGAAGCCGCCCTTGGAGCCGACCGGGACAATCAGCGCGTTCTTGACCATTTGCGCCTTCATCAGTCCCAGTACTTCGGTGCGGAAGTCCTCGCGGCGATCGGACCATCGCAGCCCGCCGCGCGCGACCCTGCCGCCGCGCAGGTGCACGCCCTCCATCCGCGGCGAGTACACGAAGATCTCGAATTTCGGGCGCGGTGCCGGAAGCAGCGGGATCTGCGTCGGGTCGAGCTTGAACGACAGGTACGGCCGAGGTGAGCCGGATTCGTCGACGACGAAGTAGTTGGTGCGCAGCATCGCGTTGACAACCGCCAGGAAGCTGCGCAGGATCCGGTCCTCGTCCAGGCTCTGGACCGAGTCGATCGCCTCCTCGATCTCGTTCTTCAGCCGCTCTGCCTCGTCGTCATCGCGGCCGTCGGGATCGAACCTTGCGCCGAACAGCTTGACGAGCAGGGCCGCGATGTCGGCGTGGCCCAGCAACGTGCGCTCCATGTACGCGTCCGAGAACGCGATTCCCGCCTGACGCAGATACTTGGCGACCGCGCGCACAACGGTGATCTCGCGGCCCGTGAGCGCGGCGCGCAGCACCAGTCCGTTGAGCGCGTCGTCCTCGAGCTCGCCGCGGCGCGCGGCGAGGAACGCGTCCTGGAAGATGTCGCGGACCCGTTCGACGTCCTCGGCCGCGCACCGCAGGCCGAAGTCGTACAGCCATGCGCTGGACCCGTCGACCGGAGTGATCTGGTACGGGCGCTCGTCGACGACCTTCGCCCCCATGTGCTCGAACGTCGGGACCACGTCAGACAGCGACACCCCACCAGAGCTGAACAGCTTGCAGCGCAGCGTTCCGACCTGCGCCTCCAGCGGCCGGTAAAGGCTCATGATCGGGCCCTTGCCTTGGGCAAGTTGCTCGACGCGGTCGATGTCGGACACCGCCGAGCGCGCCGGCCAGTCCGAGCGGTACGCGGCCGGGAACGCGCCCTCGTAACGCCGGTACAGCTTGACGCCGCGATCCTCGCCCTTGGCATCGATCAGCGTCGCACGCAGATCGTCGGTCCAGGCGCGCGTGACCGAGGCCAGCCGCGCCTCGATCTCGGCCACGTCGTAGCGCTCGGGCACGCCGTCAGGGCAGTGCACGATGTACAGCACCCGCGCGAGCACCGACTCCGACAGCTGCAACGTCCAGTCCAGATGGCTGCCGCCGAACGCCTCGAGCAGGATCGCGCCGACCCGCTCGCGGTTCTCGGTGTTGAAGCGGTCACGCGGGATCGTCACCAGGCACTCCACGAACCGGTCAAGCGCGTCGCGCCGGACGAACACCCGCACGCGCTGCCGCTCGCCGAGCCCCAAGATCCCCATCGAGACGTCGAACAGCTCATCGGCGCTCATCTGGAACAGCGAGTCGCGAGGGTAGGACTCGATGATCTCCAGCAGCGCCTTGCGATCGTGGCTGGCCGGCGCGAACCCGGCCTTGTTCAGCACCTTCTCGACCTTCTGTGCGAGCAGCGGGATGTCGCGCGGGCTGGCCTTGTAGGCGGCGGTGGTGTACAGGCCCAGGAAGCGGCGCTCACCGGTCACCTGACCGTCAGGCCCGAACTTCTTGACGCCGACGTAATCGAGATACGCCGGGCGGTGGACGTTGGATCGCGAATTGGCCTTGGTCAGCACAAGCACGTGCGGCGCGCGCGCGAGCTCCAGTGCCTTGGGCCGCAGGCGCTTGAATGCCGTCGCCGAGGCATTGCGAAGAATCCCGAGGCCGGAGTCGGGCACCGCCTTGAGCCCGGCCTCCTCGCCCTCTTCTACGAGGTCGTACTCGCGGTATCCGAGAAACGTGAAGTGATGCGCGGAGATCCACTTGAGGAAGTCCCTGACCTCCTGGACCTCCGCCGGGTCGACGGGCGGCGGGTCGCGCTCGAGCTCCTCTAAGAGCTCCTCGGTCTTGCCGCGCATCGCCTGCCAGTCCTCGACCGCGAGGCGCACCTCGCCGAGCACGCGCTCGAGGTTCTCGCGCAGTCGCTCGAGCTCGGCCTTGTCGCGCTCGCGCACGACTTCGGCGTGGATGACCGACTCCGCGACCGCGCCGTCGGGGTCGGCGCCGGGCTCGACCACGTCG
>DASYFZ010000598.1:0-6383 GCA_036000295.1 Solirubrobacteraceae bacterium | reverse complement strand
CTCTGGAGCTCTGCCCACGACTCGCGCTCGGCGTCCTCGTAGGCCTCTCCGTTGAGTCCCTGCAAACGCTGGGTGTACGCGCTCCAGGCGCGACGCGTTCCCACGTCAAACTCGCGCTGCGGATCGGCGTTATGGGCGATTGCGGCCACCTCAAAGCTCCTTAGTAGCTCTCTGTTGGCCGATGCTACCCCGCGCGTCGGTCGCACAGACATGACTTTTGCACTGTTTTTCCGCGTGTTGCAAGACCGGCTGCATGCCGTCCGCCGGCGGGCGTATCACGCGTCGCTTGAAGCTGCAGGACGAACCCATCGCGACGGCCGAGTTCCTGGTGGTCGACACCGAGACCAACGGGCTCGGCGGCGATGCATGCGAGATGACCGAGGTGGGTGCGGTCCTCGTCGGCGGGGGAGAGCTCCACGACCGCTGGGGCTCACTGGTGCGCACGCTCGCGCCATTGCGGCGCGGCATTCAACGCTTCACCGGGATCAGCCAGACGATGGTTGACAGCGCTCCCTACCCGGACGCGGTGCTGCCGCGGCTCGAGCGCCAGTTGCGCGGCCGCGTGATGGTCGCCCACAACGCTCCGTTCGACCGCCGCGTCCTGCGCCAGGCGTTTGAGCGCGCAGATCTGGAGTGGCCCGACCCGCCGGTGCTCTGCACGGCCGCGCTGGCGCGCACGCTGCTGCCGCTGCAACGCGAGCGCCGCCTAGGCGCCCTAGCCGATGCGCTGGACATCGACGTCGCGGTCGCCCACCGCGCGCTCCCCGACGCCGAGACCTGCGCGCGCGTGCTGTGCGCACTGTTCCCGCGGCTGTGCGCAAATGCGTCGACGATCGCCGAGGCGGTAGCGATGCTCAAGCCACGCCGAAAGCAGCGCCCGCGACCGCCGAGGACGAGGGTGGCGCGCGCGCCCGCGGCGGCGGCGCTCCCGGCGCTCGACTTCGGGCAGCTGCCTCGCGATCCCGGGGTGTATCTGTTCCGCGACGGCGCCGGGCAGACGCTGTACGTCGGCAAGTCGATCTCGATCCGCAACCGCGCCCGGGCGCACTTCGCGCCGTCGAGCCCGTCGGGCGAGTGGACCGCGCACGCCGAGATCGTCGACTACCGCTGCACGAACTCCGAGCTGGGGGCGCTGGTGCTCGAGAACCGGCTGATCAAGGAGCTGCGCCCGCCGGGCAACAGCCGGCTGGTCCGCCGCGACGATCGGCTCTGCTACATCCGCTGCCGGCTCGACATCGCGTTTCCGATCCTCGAGGTGGCGGCTGAGCCGGCCGCCGGTCACGCGGTCACGATCGGGCCCCTGCGGGGCCGCCGGCTGGCGGCCGAGCTCGTCGAGCAGCTCGACTCCTTGTTCGGCCTGCGCCACTGCGGCCGGCGGCTGCCGCGCCGCGAGCACCCGTCGGCTTACGGGCAGATGGGGCGCTGCCTGTCGCCGTGCCTGGGCGATCTGGACCCCAACCTCTACCGGCGCCGGCTCGACGAGGCCTTACGGCTGTTCGTTGACGGGGGTGACGGCCGCGACCGGCTCACCGCGCACGTGGAGCGCGAGATGCGCGGGGCGGCCGCGAAGCAGTTGTTCGAGCGCGCGGCGTGGCTGCGGCGCCGGGCGCGGCGGCTGCGGGTGATCCTCGACCGGCTCGGCGGCGTGCTCGAAGCCACGCACGCGCGGCCGCGGCTGGTGCTCGCCGCGCACCCGGTGGGGTCTTCGTTTGATGCCTTCTGGGTGGTCGGGGGACGGTTGGTCGACTGGGGGCCGCTGCCGGATGGCGGCTCGGAGGTCGAGCGCCGGACCGCGGCGGCGCTGGCGCGCGGGGGCGGCCGTGGCGGGCCGGGCGTCGGGACGCATCTGCCGCCCGATGAGGTCGACGAGATGCGGATCGTCGCGGCGTACCTGGCGTCGCATCCGGATACGCCGCAGCTCGTGCTCGACCCGGCTCCGGCGGCCGGGGCTCTCGCGCGGTTCGTGGCCACGGCGGTCGACCAAGAAAGGAGCGCAGTACCGCATATATCGGCACAAAGCTCCTTTGTCGAAGCGGGCGGCTAGCTGAACGGGAGCTCGACGACCTCGCCCTGGGCAGCGCCGTCGCCGACCGCGACCACCGACCCGACCGGCGCCTCACGGCGCACGAGCGCCAGCCCGATCGGCCCGAACCGCGGCGACACCGCGAGGCTTCCGAGCCGGCCGACGGCGCGGCCCTCGAACGTGAGCTCATCCCCGGTAGCGGCGGCGTCCGCGCTCAGCCGCAGCCCGCGCAGGTGGCGGTTGGGCTTACCGCGGTAGTGCAGGCGCGCGACGGTCTCCTGGCCGACGTAGCAGCCCTTGGTGAACGACACCGCGCGCTCGTTCAGTCCGGCCTCCTGGGGGATCACGGTGTCATCGAGATCCAAGCCGAAGCGAGGGCGTCCGCGCTCGACCCGGAGGCACTCGGCGACCGCGTCCGACGACAGCGGCACCGCGCCCGCGTCGCTCAGCGCCAAGCGCAGCCGATCCACATCGGCCGCGCCGCACAGGAGGTCGATCCCGAGGTCGGTGCGGATCGCCCGCACCTGCAAATCCCCGACACTCACGACAGCGTGCGAGTGCTCGAGCTCGCCGAGCCCGCCCACGATCGACTCGGACTCCGGGCCCAGCAGCGATAGCAGCCCGGACTCGAGCGTTCGCTTGTGCAGCTCGACGTCGAAGCCGATGCTGAACCGGCGGATCATGTTGAACAGTTCCTGGAGCGCGACGCGCTCGGTGTCGAGCAGGATCTTGTCGCCGGCGTCGAGGATCCGCAGATCGCCCAGCATCTTGCCCTTGGGCGTGAGGAACGCCGCGTAGCAGCCGTGCCCGGGGGTCAGCGCCTCGACGTCGTTGGTGACCTGGCCCTGGAGGAAGCTCTTCGCTTCGGAGCCGGTCAGCGCGAGCTTGCCGCGCTCGGAGCGGTCGAGCAGCCCGCACGCCTCGGTGGCGGTGCGGTAATCGGACGATGCGGGGGCGATCGAGCTCATGTCCAAAACATAGCGATCCCGTGTAGTCGCTCACCTAACCAAACATCAAATTTTGGTGTGCCATAATCTCATTCATGGCGCACCAGCATCATCAGCCGGCAGGGATCTCCTCGGCGATCGAGGACTACGCGAAGGCGATTTATGCGCTCGAACGGCGCGCCGGCGAGGCGGTCACGACCAACGCCCTGGCCGAGCGGCTCGGGGTGACGCCAGGATCGGCGTCAGGAATGGTCAAGCGGCTGGCCGAGCTCGGGCTCGTCGAGCACGAGCCGTATCGGGGCGTGCAGCTGACCGATGACGGGCGCCGCGTAGCGCTCGAAGTGATTCGCCATCACCGCCTGCTCGAGCTGTACCTGGTCCAGAGCCTCGGCGTTCCGTGGGACCGGGTTCACGAGGAGGCCGAAGTGCTCGAGCACGTCCTCTCGGAGGAGCTCGAGGAGCTGATCGCCGCCAAGCTCGGCAATCCCACGCACGACCCGCACGGGGACCCGATCCCGACGCGCGATCTGACGATCGAGGAGGAGCCGACCCAGAGCCTTCAGTCGCTCCAGGCAGGAGCGGCCGGCCGGTTCACGCGCGTGTCCGATTCGGACCCGGAGATGCTGCGGTTCCTCGCCAACCGCGGGATCAGCCCGGGCGACAGCTTCGAAGTAATCGACAAGCAGCCGTTCGGCGGGCCGCTGTTCATCCGCTTCGGCGACGACGTCCACGTGCTGGGCGGCGACCTCGCCAAGGCGATGCGCGTCGAGGTGGATCAGTGACGCCGCCGACCGCGGCGTCGCAGGCGCTCGAGCGCATCGACGAGGACGAAGACGTGGAGCAGCTGGCCCTCGCGACGCCTACGCCGAGCGCGCTCGAATCGATGATGTCGCGCGGCCGCGTCCGCGGAACGCTTGCGATGCTCGGACCCGCGTTCGTGGCTTCGGTCGCGTACGTCGACCCCGGCAACTTCGCCACCAACATCCAGGCCGGCGCCGAGTTCGGTTACGCGCTCCTGTGGGTCGTGGTGCTCGCCAACGCGATGGCGATGCTGATCCAGTACCTCTCGGCCAAGCTCGGGATCGCGACCGAGCGCAACCTCGCCGAGTTGTGCCGCGAGCGCTTCCCGCGGTGGGTCACGGTCGGCCTGTGGGTGCAGGCCGAGCTGATCGCGATGGCGACGGACATCGCCGAGTTCATCGGCGCCGCGATCGGGCTCAACCTGCTGTTCGGTGTGCCGCTGCTGATCGCCGGCTTAATCACGGGCGCGACCACACTGCTGCTGCTCGAGCTGCACCGGCGTGGCTACCGCCGCTTCGAGCTCGCGATCGCCGGGCTGCTGGTAATCGTGCTCGGCGGCTTCCTTTACGAGACGCTGAAAATCGGCCCGTCGGCCCACGGCGCGATCCGCGGACTGCTCCCGAGCCTGCACAACTCGAGCGCGCTGTATCTCGCCGTCGGGATCGTCGGCGCGACCGTGATGCCCCACGCGATCTACCTGCACTCGGCGCTCACACAGCGACGGGTGCCGGTGCGAAACGACGTGGAGCGCCGCCGGGTCCTGCGCTTCGAGCGCCTCGACGTGGTCATCGCGCTCGGCCTGGCCGGTGCGATCAACTTCGCGATGCTGGCGGTGGCAGCGCGGCTGTTTCACCCGACGCTGGCTGGCCTCGACACGATCGAGGCCGCTCACCGCGAGCTCGGGCGTCTCGTCGGGGGCGGCGCCGCGCTCGCCTTCGCCGTCGCCCTGCTCGCCTCGGGCGTGTCGTCGTCGAGCGTCGGGACTGCGGCCGGCCAGGTCGTCATGGCCGGCTTCATCAACCGCCGGATCCCGCTGATGCTGCGCCGCGCGGTGACCATGCTGCCGGCCCTGATCGTCCTTGCGGTGGGGCTCAATCCGACCGATGCGCTCGTCCTCAGCCAGGTCGTGCTGTCGTTCGGGATACCCTTCGCGCTCGTGCCGCTACTGATGTTCACAAGCAACCGCGACGTGATGCGTGGTCAGGTCAACACCCGACTGACCAACGTGCTCGCGTTCGGCGCGATCGCGCTGATCACCGCGATGAACGTCCTCCTGCTCGCCCAGAACGTGATCTAGTGGGCCTCGCCGACACGTTCACCCAGATCGTCGACTCACTGCCCGACGACTGGACCGACCTCGAAATGGACGTCCGGATCTTCGACGAGCGCCGCTACATCGATGCGGCTGTGCTGATGGTCACCTGCAACGCCCAGCCCTATTCGCGCAGCGACTGGCACTGGCGCCTGATCGTCGCCCACCGGTTCGGTCACGCGTCCTCGGTGCCGGCCGTGCACACCGCGTTGAAGCTGCTCGACGACGCAGGAATCGACGGCGAGCTCGCGCTACGCGAGCAGCGCAGCGGGCGCGTCGAGACCGTGCAGATGTGGGGGCGCACGGAGTCGGTGCGCCAGGAGTTCAGGAAGCTCCGAGCGCAGTAGCGGGGCGATGGCGCGGGTCGTCGCGTTCATCCCGGACCTGCTGTTCGGATCCTCGGTGGTCGGCGCGCTCAGCGCCGGCGGCCACGAGCCCGTGCTGGCCTCGAACGAGGAGGCGCTGCGCAGCGCGCTGCCCGACGCGCAGGCGCTGATCGTCGATCTGACGTTCGAGGTGCCGGAGCGGATCGAGCTGGTCCGCTCGGCCCCCCGCCCTGCGGGACTGAAGACACTTGCGTTCTACTCGCACGTCGAGGCCGAGGTGCGAGATCAGGGCCGCGAGGCGGGCTTTGATCTCGTGATCCCGCGCTCCCGGATGGCGCGCGAAGGGGTGGCCGTGCTGGACCGGCTGCTAGCCGGCGCCGGGGACGCGGACCCCGCTCCGTAGAATCCGTCAGGCGTATGCGCCGCCGCGTCACGTTTAGCCGGAACCTCACGCTGTCGCTCTCGCGCACGTGCCGCTGCTACTGCAAGTACTGTGCGTTCAAGACCCATCAGACGCATCTGCACGATCCCGATGAGGTGCTCGGGATCCTCGACCAGGCGGCCGAGCGCCATCGGGTCAAGGAGTTGCTCGTGCTAACCGGCGAGATGCCGGAGGTCAATGCCGGGGTCAAGGCGAAGCTGGCCGAGCACGGCCACGAGGACTTCACCTCGTACGTGATCTGGGCCTGCGAGCGCGCGCTCGAGCGCGGGATCCTGCCGCACACGAACCTTGGCGTCCTGAGCCGCGAAGACCTCGGCCGCCTGCGGGAGGTCACCGCTTCGCAGGGCTTGATGCTCGAG
Source organism: Solirubrobacteraceae bacterium (assembly GCA_036000295.1). Taxonomy (GTDB): domain Bacteria; phylum Actinomycetota; class Thermoleophilia; order Solirubrobacterales; family Solirubrobacteraceae; genus Palsa-465. The sequence goes on along the minus strand of DASYFZ010000598.1, from coordinate 173 downwards.
TCGGTCTCCGAGCGTCTGATGGAGACCGTGCATGCGGGCTCGCCGACCAAGCACCCGGCGCGGCGGCTTGAGACGATCGCGGCCGCGGGCGAGCTGAAGATCCCCTTCACGAGCGGGATTCTCGTCGGCATCGGCGAGACCGAGGAGGAGCGGATCGCGTCGCTGGAGGCGCT
>DASYFZ010000584.1:0-2326 GCA_036000295.1 Solirubrobacteraceae bacterium | reverse complement strand
GCGATCGCCACGCGCTCAGCCGCGACGCCCTCGCCGTGAAGACGCATCGATTCCGACTCCGCTTCAGCCTTCTTGATGCGCAGCGTCTTGTCGCCTTCGCCCTGAGCCGTCGCAGCCTCCTGGTTACGACGCGCGGCGTTGATGTTGTTCATCGCATCCTTAACTCGCTGATCCGGTTCGATGTTCGTGATCAGCGCCTTGATGATCTCGTAGCCGTAGTCCGCCATCTGCGTCTGCAGGGTGTCCTGGATGTGCTTGGCGATGGTGTCGGCGTCTGCGTATGCCTCGTCGAGGTCCATGGTTGGAATGTGCGACCGGACCACATCGAAGGCGTAGGACTTCATCTGCACCTCAGGGTCATCGAGCTTGTAGAACGCGTCCTTCACCCGTTCCTCTTCGGCACTGACCATGTACTGGATCGCGAGCTTGACGACGACGAACACGTTGTCCCGCGTCTTGGTCTCGATATCCGCGTTCAACTGCTCGACCTGCAGGCTCATCCGTCCGGCCACCTTTTCGACGAAGGGTGACTTTCGCTGGAGTCCCGGACCGGCGACGCGGACGAACTTGCCGAACCGCTCGACGATCGCGCGTTCCTGCTGTTCCACGGTGAAGAAGAAAACTGGCATCAGACGTCCTTTCAGACGAGCGTGACGAGTCTGTGTGACTCGGGCTCACGACCGGAGTGGTGTGGCATGGACACCGAAGCGGGGACGATCGCGGTGATGTGCGAAGGGGCGGGGACAGCGTGCACTGCCTGCATATCGGTGACCTTCCCGAGCGTGGATCGCCTGCCTTTGGCGCCCGTCGCTCTATAGGGGGCGGCTCTTTCGTCGCTAGGGACGAAACTGTCCGAGCGGTCGCCGTACGGGCCGGAGTCCTGCGCGAAGTCGCTTCGCAAAAGCGGTGAAATGCCTTGGGTCCAGTTTACTCCCTCGGCTCCAGCGGATTGGCGGTCTGGTCGTTGCCTGCAGTTCGCGATCGCTCAGAGACGGCGCCCGCACCTCGGGCACCAGCGGTAGGCTGCCGCCATGACGAGGGTCCGTCAGCTGCGCCGCGAGGATCGCGTCACCTGGACCGAGCTGTGGGCCGGCTACCTGCGGTTCTATCGTGCCGAGGTGGCGGTGGAGGTCACCGAGCAGACCTTCGTGCGGATGACCGCGCGACGTGACGGTTGCTTCGGGCTCGCCGCAGAGGCCGACGACGGCACGCTCGTCGGCTTCACCCACTGCGTGCTGCATCCCTCGACCTGGTCGCAGGGGGGCACCTGCTATCTCGAGGATCTCTACGTACACCCCAGCCACCGGGGCACGGCTACCGCGCGGGCGCTGATCGAGGCCGCGGGCGAGCAGGCCCGGGCGGCGGGCGCCGAGACCATGTACTGGCACACGCAGGCGTTCAACGGTCGGGCACGCTCGCTCTACGACACCGTCGCCCGGCTGACTTCCTACGTGCACTATGAGCGCCCGCTCGCTGAGTGATGATGGTCAAGGACCCGCTGCAACTCCCTCACGATCTGCCCGTCCCGGAGGATGACGGCGCCGCCGATCACCTCGCCGGCACGGCGCTGCCGGCGGTCACGCTGCGGGCCAGCGACGGCACCAGCGTTCGCCTCGATGAGCTCGAGGGCCGCACGGTCGTGTTCGCCTACCCGCGCACGGGCCGACCCGGCGAGCCCTCCCTCGGCGGCGATGAGGAGTGGGACGCGATCCCCGGTGCCCGCGGCTGTACCCCGCAGGCGTGCTCGTTCCGTGACGAGTACGCCCGATTTGCGGCGGCTGACACGAGGGTGCTCGGCCTCTCCACGCAGGACACGGCCTACCAGCAGGAGGCCGCCGAGCGGTTGCACCTGCCCTACCCGTTGCTTTCCGACGAACGGCTCGAACTCACCACCTCCCTTCGCCTCCCGACCTTCGAGGTTGATGGGATCACCCTGCTCAAGCGCCTCACGCTGTTCATCCGGGACGGCGTGATCACAAGCGTCATCTACCCCGTCTTCCCGCCGAACCGGAGCGCCGAGCAGGCGCTCGACCGCTTGGGCGCCTGACGGGCGCTGGCGCAGCGGCCCATTGATGCAACTCGGAGATAGGGTCCGAGGGACCACCTGTCTGCCGAAAGGAGCCTGTCCGTGTCTGATTTTTCCACCGTGAACTTGTTGGAGGTCGAGGACTCCATGGGCGATAGTGCGCCCGGGATCGAGGGCCGGTTTGGTCGCAAGCATCTGGGCTCACGCGATCTCGGCGTCAGCCTCTTTCGCTACGCCCCCAACCTGCGCAGCCCCATGGGGCACAGTCACCGGGAGCAGGAAGAGGCCTACGTCGTCGTC
>DASYFZ010000575.1:0-3874 GCA_036000295.1 Solirubrobacteraceae bacterium | reverse complement strand
GTCCCGCGCGAGAACCTGCTCGGTGAGCTCGGCGACGGCTGGAAGATCGCGATGTACACGCTCGGACACGAGCGCGGCACCGCGGCGCTTCCGCGGCAGGTCAAGCTGCGCACGTGGCTGGACCGGGCCGTGTCGGTCGCCGCTCGCCGCGAGCTGGACGGCCAGCCCGTGCTCGACAGCCCGGAGGCGCAAACGGCCCTTGCACGCGCCCTGGTCCGGATCGAGGTGCTGCGCCATCACGCCTACCAGACAGTCGGCGAGTTTCTCAGCGGCGGCGCCGTCGGCGCCGAGAGCTCGAGCGTGAAGCTGCTGATGGCGGAGGCCGAGCAAGAGCTGGCCGCCACTGCTCTGGAGATCCTCGGACCGACGCTGCTCGCCGGCGACGCCGACGACGACGCCGAGAACGACTTCTGGTACGAGACCTACCTCTACTCGCGCGCCGCCAGCGTGTACGGCGGCACTCGACAGATCCAGCGGGACATCATCGCCGACCGAATCCTGAACCTCCCTAAGGAGTGACACTGATGGACCTCGAGCTGAGCGATGAGCAGAGGTGGCTGGACGAGTCGATCAACACGTTGCTCGACCGGCAATGGCCGCCCGCTCAGGACGCATGGCAGGCCGGTGAGGCGGAGCGCGCAAAGCTTTGGGAGAGCCTCGTCGAGTTTGGTCTGGTAACGGGCGCCGAGGGCGAGCTCGGCGCAGTCGAGCTCTGTCTCGCGGCGCGTGCGCTCGGCGCTCACCTCGCCTCGGTCCCGTTGCTGGGCAGTGTCGGCGTCCGCTACGCGCTCGCGCCGGTCGCCGCCGAGTTGCCGGACGGGTTGAGCGTCCTGCTGGGGAGCGAGTCGAGGCTTTCGATCGCGCTGCTGGAGCCGGGCCGTGGCTGGTCGGCGTCCGATGTCGGCACGACGGTGTCCTCGAATCGGCTCACCGGCACCAAGGCCGCCGTCGAACACGCGTCAGGGGTCGACTACTTCGCGGTCGTCGCGATCGTCGACGGCGAGCCCGGGCTGGCGATCGTGCGCAGCGACGCGGACGGCGTCGAGATCACATCGCAGTCCGGGCTGGATGTGACGGTTGGGCTGAGCCGAGTGGCTTTCGCCGAGGCGGAGATCGAAGCCGTGTTCGAGCACCAGCCGGCTGCGACTGTCATCGACCGGCTGCTCAGCATCGGCGCACTGCTCGCCGCCGCCGAGGCCGCGGGCGCTGCCGCGAAGGTGTTCGCGCTGGCGAGGCAGTACGCGTCCGAGCGCCGGCAATTCGGGCGCACGATTGCGAGCAACCAGGCGCTGCGCCACCTGATGGCCGACCTGCACGTGCGCCAGGCGAGCAGCTGGTCGACGATCCTCTACGCCGCGGCGGCGTTGGACGACGGCATTCCCCTGGCGGGGCAGACGGCGTCGGTCGCAAAGGCCTACGTCTCGCGTGCCGCGAGGGAGGTCGCACACGGTTCGGTGCAGGTGTTCGGCGGAATTGCGTTTACCGAGGAGCATCCCGCCCACCGCTTCCTGCGAAGGATCGTCGTCCGCGAGCAGCAGTTCGGGGACGCGGCACACCATGAGCGTGAGCTCGGCCGCTCCCTCGCCGCGGGCGCGGCCGCGCGTGACACAACTCCGGTCGGGTCGGCACGATGACGGACGGCGGCATCACCGAGGCCGAGGAGCTCGGGTTCAACGATCCCACGGCCCAGCGGCTGCAGCGGATCACGACCGGAGCCGACGCGGAGATCGTCGGTCCGATGCTCGCCGAGATTCTCTATGACCCGCGATGGGTGAGCTGTGACGTAGCGCTGATCTCGGGCGGCAAGTCGAACCTGACGTACCGAGTCGCGTGCGACGCGGGTGAGGTCATCCTGCGACGTCCCCCGCTCGGTCACATCCTTCCCACCGCGCACGACATGGGGCGCGAGTATCGCGTGATGACGGCGCTCGCGAGCACCGCCGTGCCGGTTCCGCGCACATTCCACCTCGGCGATGCAGAAAGCCCGCTGGGCGCTCCGTTCTACCTCATGGAGCGCGTCGTCGGCCACGTCTGCCGCAACTCGCTTCCCTCCGGCTACGCAGACGCTCCGGAGGAGCGGCGCAGGCTCGGCGAGGCGCTCGTCGATGCCCTGGCGGATCTACATGCCGTCGAGCCCGGCGCGGTCGGGCTCGCGGAGTTCGGCCGCCCAGCCGGGTTCATGGAGCGACAGCTTCGGCGGTGGGTGAAGCAGTGGGACGCATCGAAGACCACCGACCTGCCGGCACTCGACTCGCTGCGAGACGATCTCGTCTCCGCGCTGCCCGAGCAGCAAGCGGCCGCGATCGTGCATGGAGACTTCAGGCTCGACAACACTATCCTGCATCCCACGGAGGCGGGCACGATCGTCGCGGTGCTCGACTGGGAGATGAGCACGCTCGGTGACCCCTTGGCCGACCTTGGCGCGATGCTGGCCTACTGGAGCGAAGCGGGCGACCCGGAGGTCCTACAACGGGCTCGGATCGTGCCGCCGGTGACCGCCGCCGACGGTTTCCCCTCCCGAGCGGAGATCATCGATCGCTACGCCCGCCACACCGGGATCGACCCGTCCGACGTTGGCTGGTACCAGGCGTTCGCGTACTTCAAGCTGGCGGTCGTGTGTCAAGGAATCGCGGCACGCGCAGCCGGCGGGGCGATGGTCGGGTCGGGCTTCGAGAACGACGCCGAGGAACTCGTGGCGCCGCTCGTCGAGGCGGGACGCCACCTGCTCGACGCCCACCCTGTGGGCTGAGCCAGCGGCGCTCGGCCGCTTCAGCTCGTGACCGGCTGTGGCCGGTATCGCCGCGACTCGCGGCGCGCGATCGCCATGTGATGGACCTCGTCCGGACCATCGGCGATCTGCAGGATCCGGGCCACCGCGTAGAGCTCCGGCAGCAGCGTGTCCTGTGCGACGCCGGCGCCGCCGTGTGCCTGGATCGCCCGGTCGATCACCCACGTGGCGACCTCCGGAGCGGCGACCTTGATCGCCGAGACCTCGATCCGCGCGCCGCGGTTTCCGACCGTGTCCATCAGCCACGCGGTCTTGAGCACGAGCAGGCGAACCTGCTCGATCCGCACGCGGGCCTCGGAGATCCAGCGCTGCACGACTCCCTGCTCGATGATCGGCCGTCCAAAGGCCACGCGGTGCGCGGTCCGCTCGCACATCATCTCGAGCGCGCGCTCGGCCATCCCGATCGCGCGCATCGCGTGGTGGATCCGTCCTGGACCGAGTCGCTCCTGGGCAATCCGGAAACCGTCGCCCTCGTCGCCGAGAAGGTTGGTCGCCGGCACCCGGACGTTGTCGTAGACGATCTCAGCGTGGCCACCGTGGGGTCCGTCGTCGTAGCCGAACAGGCTCGTGGACCGCTGGATGTGGACCCCGGGCGCGTCCTTCGGCACGAGGATCATGCTCTGGCGCCGATGACGCTCCGCGTCAGGATCGGTCACGCCCATGACGATCAGCAGCTTGCAGCGTGGCGACATCGCTCCCGATGTCCACCATTTGCGACCGTTGATCAGATAGTCGTCACCGTCGCGCTCGATCCGCGTGGCGATGTTCGTCGCGTCCGAGGAGGCGACTTCCGGCTCGGTCATCGAAAACGCCGATCGGATCTCGCCCTCGAGCAGCGGCTCGAGCCACACGCTCTTCTGCTCGTCGGTGCCGAACAGCGACAGCAGTTCCATGTTGCCGGTGTCTGGCGCGGAGCAGTTGATCGCCTCGGGCGCGATCCATGGGTTGCGTCCGGTGATCTCCGCGAGCGGCGCGTACTGGACGTTGGTCAGGCCGGCGCCGTATTCGTGGGAGCGGGGGAGGAACAGGTTCCAGAGCCCGCGCCGCCGGGCCTCCTGCTTCAGCTCCTCGATGACCGGCGGGATA
>DASYFZ010000550.1:0-7197 GCA_036000295.1 Solirubrobacteraceae bacterium | reverse complement strand
CGATCGATTCGATCGTCTGTCCCTTGGCTCTACGGGATCGCGTGAGCCAATTCGCGGTCCGCCGGGATCGCGCCCCTCTGATGTCTGTACAGACAAGCGCGATCAGCGCGGTCCCGCCGAGTGCGAAGAGGAGCGGGTAGTCAGGCCACCCGCGGTAGCGGAAGATGATTCGGTGCGTGCCTGCGGGAGCGGTCATGGCGACGAGCGCGCGCGACTATGTCGGTGCGCCGCCGGCGTCCGTCGACGGTCGCTGTCCACGCAGCCAGGCCGTATGGGGAATCCCCCGCACCGGGGCGATCACCACGTGGGTGCCCGTGATGGTCTCGTGTTCCTGTTCGGACTGTCAATGGACTACGAGGTGTTCGTCCTCGCCCGCATGCGCGAGAGCTACGACCGGAGGGGCGACACCCGCGCGGCCGTCATCGAGAGCATCGGCCGCACGGGCCGGCTGGTCACCAGTGCGGCGCTGATCCTGGTCCTGTCGTTCCTGGCTATGTCGACCGCGCCGCAGACCGACGTCAGATCCTCGCCACCGGTCTCGGCGCAGGCATCCTCATCGACGCCACGCTGATCCGCTGCTTCCTTGTGCCCGCGTTCGTACGCCTGTCCGGGGCGTACAACTGGTGGCTGCCCGCCTGGGCCGCGCGCGTACTGCACATCGAGCCATCACAGCTGCACCCAGCCCGCCTGCTCCGTACGCGAAGCCGAGCCCGAGCCGAGCCCGCCTAGCTCGACGCGTGTCGCCGACACTGCCGGGCGACGGTTGCAAGGGGCCGTTAGCACGGCTCCGACGACGACCATGCATTGGCGCGCAGTTCACCCATCGGTTGCGCCCGGTTGGACGAGTCGTTCCTCGTACGCGAGGACGACCGCCTGGACGCGGTCTCGCAGGTCGAGCTTGGCGAGGATCCGGCTGACATGGGTCTTGATGGTGGCCTCGCTGAGGTACATGTCAGCGGCGATCTCGGCGTTGCTGTGCCCGCGGGCGATTTGGCTGAGCACTTCGATCTCGCGCGGCGTGAGCTCGGCTAGCTTTCCGGCCGTCACTACGCCAGACGGTTGCGGCGGGGCAAAGCGCTCAATCAGTCTGCGCGTGATCGGCGGATCGAGGAGCGCGTCTCCCTCGCGGGCCGAGCGCACGAACGTGAGCAGGCGCTCCGGTGGCGCGTCCTTTAGCAGGAAGCCGCTCGCACCCGCTTTCAGCGCCTCGTAGACGTACTCGTCGAGGTCGAACGTGGTGAGCATGATCACCCGGGCGCGGTTGGAGGCCGAGGCGAGGATCTGGCGGGCCGTCTCGAGACCGTCGAGGTTCGGCATCCGGATGTCGAGGAGCGCCACATCCGGGAGCAGACGACCTGCGGCCTCAACCGCTTGCAGGCCGTCGGCGGCCTCGGCGACGAGTTCGATGTCGTCGTGTGCGTCGAAGATCGTTCGGAGCGCGGAGCGCGTGAGCGCGTCATCGTCGGCGATCAGGACGCGCAGGCTCATGTGCAGTGACGCTCCAGGGGGATCCGGGCGCGCACCACGAAGCCATGTTCAGGTTCGGCGTGGGCGTCCAGTGTCCCGCCGTACATCTCCGCCCGTTCTCTCATCCCGACGATGCCGCGGCCAGGCCGGGCCTCGCGGTCGGTGAGCTCGTCGGGCGAGCCGTCGTCGATGATCTCGAGTTCGATCGCAAAGTCGCGCCAGCACAGCACGACGCGGGACGATGCGCCGCCCGCGTGCTTGAGCACATTGGTCAGTGCCTCCTGGACGATCCGGTAGGCGGCGATGGCGATCCCGCCGGATATTTCGCGCGGCTGACCCTCGACGCGCAGCTCGACGTTCATGCCCGCGTGGCGGACCTGCTCGATCAGTGAGGGGATCTCGGTGACGCCAGGCTGGGGCGCGAGCGGCGCCTCGCGATCCTCATCTGAGAGGAGGCCGAGCAGGCGGCGGAGCTCTTCGAGCGCCGAGCGTCCGCTCGTCTCCACGGACTCGAGCAGCTCACGCAAACGCTGCTCGTCCTTGGTCATGATCTGTCGCGCGGCGCCGGTCTGGAGGACCATCACGCTGACCGAGTGGGTGACGACGTCGTGTAGCTCGCGCGCGATCCTGGCGCGCTCGGCTCGCAGCATCGCTTCGCGCTCTCGCTCGAGGCGATCGGCCCGCTCCGTCGACGCGGCTGCGCGCTGCTCGCGCCTGCGCATGGCGGTGCCCGCTAGCCACACGGGAGCCACCAGCACGAGCGGGACCAGCCCCCTCTGGATTCGCACCGTACCGCCGAACGCCAGGAGCCACGCGGACAACCCAACGAGCAGGACGCCGACAACGAGTCGCTTCTCGCCGAAGAAGGTGGCGACGTACGCGGCGCTCAGCACCGCGACCCCCTGCGGCCACTGAAAGTGCTCGGTCACCAGCGCCACCCCCATGACCTCGACCGCCAGGACCGCGAGCGGCGCGGTGCGCAGCCAGGCGATCGCGATGGTCATCGCCAGCAGCACCACGGCGCGCCCGGCGTGGGCGAGCGTTACCGGCTCGGCCAGCGCCCAGCCGGTGAGGGCGAGCGCGAGCGCGGTGTCGAGCACCATCGGGTTCTGAGCGACGGACCGGCGGAGCGTCAGCGACAGGTGTGACACGGCGTGAATGTACGCCGATCGCCAAGCGCGGTCATCGGCCTCGCGGACGACGGCGTACATCCGCAGACGGACACGCCTACGCCTCGCGACCGGGTTGTCGACCTGGGGTCGGACCGAAATCGCCCGTTGCGCCGACGACAGGGCAGTCGCCCGCGCCTAGCTTGGCCTGACCCGATTGAGGGACCCGCGATGAACCAGTTACTGCCGCTGATCAGAGCCTCCATTCCGCCTGTGCGTTCCAGAACCGGGCGCGCTGCCCGCGGGCGCGAACAGACAAGCTCGATCCTGAATCGGCACCGGTGTGCGTGGCTCGCGTTGGCCGCATCCTGCGCGGCCTACCTTCTGCTCTCGCTGCCACGCTCCCAGGCGTTTCACCCCTGGGGCCGGCTGACGTTCTTTGACCTCCATGTCTACCGCGGCGCCGCGCGGCTGGTGCTCGATGGCCGGTCGCTGTACGCGGGTCCGATCTGGCAGTGGGCGCCGTTCACTTATCCGCCGTTTGCCGCGGTCGTGCTCGCGCCGCTGGCGCTGCTGCCGTTCACGGTCGACGCGGTGCTGGTCACCGTCCTCGGCATTGTCGCTCTCTTCACGATCCTGTCGCTAACGCTTCGACTGCCCTCGGGCACCGGTGGCAAGCCAGAGCCCGGTGGGCCGTGGCGGTCAGCTCTGATCCCGCTCGCCGTTGCGGCGGCGCTGTGGCTCGAGCCGGTCACCTCGACCTTGGGCTATGGCCAGATCAACCTGCTGATCGCGCTGCTGATCGTGGGCGACCTGAGCCGGCGGGACGATGCCCGCGGCAAGGGGGCGCTGATCGGGCTCGCCGGCGGGCTCAAGCTGACTCCGCTGGTCTTCGTCCCCTATCTGCTCTTCTCTGGCAAACGGCGCGCGGTGTGCGTCGCGCTGGGCGCATTCGCCGCGACCATCGCGGGCGGGTACGCCGTCCTCCCCGACGACTCGAGGCGGTTCTGGGGCGACGGCTTGTTCCTCAACTCGCGGCGCGTCGGCGGCTCCTACGTCCCGGCCAACCAGTCGCTGCGGGGTCTCATCCTGCGGCTCAACCCGTCCTTCGGGAGCGGGCGAATCGTCGCGATCGTTCTAGCCGTCGCACTCGCCGGGATCGCGCTCGCTGTGCTCGCGAGCCGCCGCGGCGACGAGGCGATGGGGTTCTCCCTGTGCGCGCTCACCGGACTGCTCGTCAGCCCAGTGTCGTGGACGCACCACTGGACCCTTGCGGTCCCGGCGCTGCTGCTCCTCGGCGTACGGGTCATCCGGCGACGCTCGAAGGTCGGGATCGCTGCGGTCGCCGCGACCTTGCTGGTCGGCTATTCGTATCTGCCGAAGCTGCTGGCCAAGCCAGCGTTCGCGCCGAGCCATCTGTCTGTCGGGTGGACGCTCGCCTCAGCTCCCTACATCTTGATCGGCTTCGTGGCGCTCGCTGTCGCAGGCGCTTACGAGGCCTGCCGAGCCTCCGCCGCGCTGACAAGACACCCAACGCGCCGGCCCGACTTCGTCGAACCCCCAATCGCACCCAACCTCAAAGGGACCGGATGAAACGCTTACTACTCCTGGCACCGCTGTCCGCGCTGACCGCGATTTTGCTCGCAGCGTGCGGATCGACGAGCAAGCATGCGACGGTCCGGAGCCACGAAGGCGGCAGCCAAACCAATGCGACCGCTCCGCGCCGCTCGGGGACCGTGATTTACGTCGGACGGTGGCGCGGCGACCACCACGCGTACCGAACGATCCAAGGCGCAGTGAACGCGGCGCATCCAGGTGACCGCATCCTCATCGCTGCCGGCGACTACCACGAGAGCCCCACCTCTGACACCGGCGTTCGGGTCACCACCCCCGACATCGTGATCGAGGGAGTGGACCGCAACACGGTGATCATTGACGGAACGAAGCCGGATGCACCGTCACCATGCGACCCCGATCCTCGCTTCCAAAACCTCGGTCCGGTGATCCATCAGGTCAACGGGGTGCTACTTAACGGGCGCAACGGGATCGTCATCGACCGCGCTAGCGGCGTCACCGTCAAGAACCTGACGATCTGCAACTTCGTGGGGACCGCAAGCGCCAACGGGTTCGGCAACCAACTCTGGTTCAACGGTGGAGCGGGAACCGGGAAAACCCACCTTGGGGCATACCACGTCGCCGACATAACGGCGACGTCGACCTACATCCCCACGGCCACTAATTCGCAGCGGGCGCCGCAACCGGTTCCGATGGCCGCCTATGCCGGTGTCCTGATCTCAAATGCCGCCGGCCCGGGCCAACTCATCAATAGCTTCGCGTCAAACATGGCCGACTCGGGATTCCACGTCGCCGGGTGCCCGGACTGCGATGCCGTGTTCGACCACGACACCGCAAAGCACAACGTCATCGGCTTCTCGGGGACGGACGCAGGCGGACGCCTCCTCCTCGAGAACTCTCTCTTCGAACACAACGGAGCCGGGGTCAACCTCGCCTCCGAGAACAACGAAGACGCCCCACCGCCACAAGACGGCACCTGCCCGTCGGGCGTGACCGGACCCGAGCCGATCGCTCCCCACATCTGCACCGTGATCGAACACGACAGGGTGGAGGCGAACAACAACGCCGACGTATCCCCCGAGGCAGCCCACGTGTTCTTAGGCGCCGGAATCGACATCGCCGGAGGGAAGCAGGACCTCGTGTTCGACAACGACGTCTCCGACCAGGGGTCCTACGGCATCGTGACCACGGTCTACGAAAACACCAACTCGGGTGGGTTCCCGCACGCGAACTGCCAGGAGGGCCTGGCCCTCACCGCTGGCGTCTGTTTCTACAACGCATCGGGCGATCTGATTGCCGACAACAGGCTGCGGCAAAACGGGACGTTCGAGAACCCGACGAACGGCGACCTCGCCGACGCGACGGTGGCGGACGGCACGCCGAATTGCTACCAGGACAACGCTGATCGCTTCGGCGGACTGACCACCGCCCCACACGGCTTGCAGGCAGCCTCGGGCTGCGCAGCCTCACGCAGGGGCACCTTCTTCAGCGTCCTCGGCTTGCAGGTGGTGTGCGCCGTTCGCGCTTTCGGTGATTGTCACGGTGGTAATGGGAACGCGGTCCTGAGCCCGCTGGCCAGGCTCAGTCACGTCCTCCACGCCCCGTTCGACGCCTCGATGCTTCAGAACACGAGAGCCGTCTACCCGCCGCCCGGCCATTACCTCGCTCCCCGGCCGGCCCCACAGGCGTCACGCCACCTATAGGTGCTTCTGCCTGATGCGCAAAACCGCCCTATCAACCTGATCGTGGTCCTCGCCACATCCACCAGCCGCTGATCGACATCTTCGGTATCCGATCCTGGTCTTCTTCCACAGCATCATCGGTGGCTCATGAGGGTGATCGATCATGCGCTGACGGTCGTCCTGAGCGCTCTGCTGCTGCCATTCGCGTTCAAGCAGACGCACTCGATGCAGAAGCTCCAGCAGGTCGCGCCTCAGATGAAGGCGATCCAGCAGGACTGCCGTACGGCGCCACGAGCGGAAGTCCCGACACGCCCGTCGCCAAGGCTAAGCAGGCAGAATCCCCGTGGCGGAGTTGGTCGCGCAAATCGCCATCAGCGCGTCTCGCCACCTGGTCGATCTGCTCGTCCTCGCGACCGACGACGCCGAAGACCTGCAATTTCGCGGGAGCAGGAGCGAGTCAGCCTCAGGTTGGCCTCGTTGGGCGCCCTGCTTCGCGGGCATATGAGGGAAGACTGCGACGTCATAGGACGGCCGGAGCTTCCCTGGATTTCGCCACCAGCGGGGGGCGACCCGTCGTTCGCCTGCCCGTTGTCGAGACGGCCGACCCGGAGTAGCGCGCTCTCACGAATGGAGGGAAGGTGCCACCGGCAGTTGCCGGGCCGATGCGGAGACCCGCAAATTTCGACAGCGGGTCTCTGCTCAGTGCGAGGGGGTTGCTCTACCAGAGCAAGCCATCAATCGAGGCCCCGCACGTTAACACGCCCAGCGGCATCTGCAAGGCCGATTTGCGCCCGCTGGGGACGTGCGTGGCGGGTCCGGGGGGGCCGGTGCCCCTCGGGCAGTTAGGGCAGCGTTTGCGGACCTACCTAAGTCTCCGGTTCAAACGGCACCGCACTCCGCACTATGTACTCCGCAATAGCCCATAACCACTGGGGATTTCGCCACCAGGGGGGTCGGCCACTGTCGTCGACTTAGTGCGGACCATCGCGCTGATCGCTGCCAACTCCGCACTAAGCCGAGACCCCAGTAAAGGCGGGGCCAAAGGGCCGCGACGGCCGGAGTCTGCGGAGGAGTAAGGCCGACATAGTGCGGAGCAAACGGGGCATAGTGCAGAGCGAGGTCCTCGGCGATCCAGTGCGTCTGGTAGCAGTGGGCGGACGCCGACGAGACGGCCATGCGGGTATGCGGGTGCTCGCCGGCCGCGTGCGCGCAGCCCGGTGACCTTCGGACCGGAGGGTCGCTCGCAACTGGGCGACAACAATCGTGCGGGTGTCGAGAATTGCGGCGAATGCTTGAGTGGCGAAGCAGGCGTCCGCGTCGGCGTCGGTGAGCAGACGGATGCGATCGCACGAGCCCGCGATTCG
>DASYFZ010000051.1:0-3405 GCA_036000295.1 Solirubrobacteraceae bacterium | reverse complement strand
TCAGCGACGTTCAGCAGCGCGACCCCGATCACGACCGCAAGCGCGACTCCATAGACGAGCATCAGACCGCGCCCGGGCGTCCGGACACGCACGCGCTGCGTCTCGCGTGTACTACCCATGGGTTCTTGATCGGCCCGCGCGCTTCAGCACTCAACAAACGTCCATGGCTGTCTGGACGCGTCAAGCAGGCGCCCCGGAGACCCGATTTGAGGGGTGACGAATCCGAGAGGACCTCCGGCGCGGGTTGCTTGGCCGCTGCCCGTCCGGATCCGTGGCGAACCCCGCCATCGCGTCACGTGTCAGGCGCGATGGCGGGGCCGCTCACCTCTCCCGATCGCATCACGCCGGGCTGAGCGGGCGCCCCCGGGGCCATAATCAGGGGCAACCCCCGCCCCATGCCGCTCACCTCGCTTCTCTCCCAATACGACAACGTTCTGCTTGACCTCGACGGTTGCGTCTGGGTCGGTGACGCCCTAACGCCCGGCGCAGCCCAGGCTGTCGCCGAATTGCGATCCGCCGGAAAGAACGTGGCGTTTGTCACAAACGATGCACGCCGCTCTCCGGAGGAATACGTCCGCAAGCTGTGGTCGCTCGGCGTCCAGGCGTCGCTGGAGGAGGTGGTGAGCGCCGGAGGCGCGATCCAGCACGTGCTCGCCGAACGCCCGAAGGGCACCGGCGCGTATGTGATCGGCTCCTCCGCGATCTTCCGCCATGTGTCGGAGGCCGGGCACCGCATCCTCAACGGCACGCCCCGCGCGAGGGAGGCCGACGTGGTCGTGATCGCCGGCCACGACGATCTGCGCTTCGACGACCTCAAGGACGCGATCCAGGCGGTGCTCGGCGGCGCCGAGATGATCGCCTCCTGCCGCGACCGCACGTTTCCGACGGATGACGGGATCGCGCCGGGGACTGGCGCGATCGTGGCCGCGCTCGAGTTCGCGACACAGCGGACGGCGCGCACGGTCGGAAAGCCCGATCCTCAGATCTTCTTGACCGCGCTCGACCGTCTCGACGGCGGCCGGACGCTGGTCGTCGGGGACCGGCTCGACGCCGACCTGGGCGGAGCCGCCGCGGCCGGCCTCGACGGGGCGATCGTGCTCACCGGCGTCACCGACCGTGCGCAGGCGCAGGCGGCCGAGGACCCGGCGCCGGTCAAGATCGCCGACGACCTCAACTCCCTACTTGTCGCCTCGTGAAGGCCTGCCTGGTCGTCAACCCGTCGGCCGGCGGCGGCCGCGCCGGACGCGCGCTCCCCGACGTCCGCGGCGAGCTGGACCGGCTCGGTATCGAGCACAGGGTTGAGCAAACCCGCAGCCTCGAGCACGCCGGCGAGCTGGCGATCGCGGCAACGGCCGCCGGCGAGATAACCGCCACGCTCGGCGGGGACGGCCTGATCAGCGCCGTCGCGGGCGCGCTTAAGCACTCCACCGGCGTTCTCGGCGTGCTTCCCGGAGGCCGCGGAAACGACTTCGCCCGCGTCCTCGGGATCCCGCTGGACCCGGTCGCCGCGTGCGCGGTGCTCGCGGCAAACGTCGTGCGCGAGCTCGACCTCGGAGTGGTCAACGACCGGACGTTCATCAGCATCGCAAGCTGCGGTTTTGACTCCGACGCCAATCGCATCGCCAACGAGACCAAGCTCGTGCGCGGCAACCTCGTTTACGCATACGGCGCGCTGCGCGCGCTCGCCGGCTGGCGTCCGGCCCGCTTCGAGGTGACGCTCGACGGCCGCGAGCCCCGGACGATGCGCGGCTACACGGTTGCGGTGGCGAACTCCGGCGCCTACGGCGGGGGCATGCTGATGGCCCCCAGCGCATCGCTGGACGACGGGACGTTGGACGTCGTGATGGTGGAGCACGTTCCCAAGTTGCGATTCCTGAGGCTGCTCCCGACAGTGTTCAAGGGCGAGCACGTACGGCAGCGCTCGGTCCACGTCTCGCGTGCCCGGGAGGTCGTGGTCGCGGCCGACCGGCCGTTCACGATGTACGCCGACGGCGATCCGATCGCCGAGCTTCCCGCGACGGTCGGGGTGCTACCGGGCGCTGTGAAAGTGATCGTCCCGCAATGACGCTTCTGCGCGTCAAGCTCGCGACCGCCCGCGCCGTCGGCGGGCTGGCACGCCGCGCCGGCCGCGGCGGCGGCACCAGCCTGCCGGGCAAGGTGCTGATGGCGCTCGAGCCCGAGGCGATCGCCGAGCTTGCGGGGCGCCTTCCCCAGGGATCGGTGGTCGTGTCCGCAACCAACGGCAAGACCACGACGACCGCGATGATCGCGTCGGTGCTCGAGCGAGCCGGCGTTTCCCTGGTTCACAACCGCGCGGGCGCGAACATGGCCGGGGGCGTGGCCTCGACGCTGTTGGCAGCCGCCCGCGGCGCTGACGACATCTCGGGCGACCTCGGGTTGTTCGAGATCGACGAGTTCTGGCTTGACCAGATCACGCCGCAGCTGCAGCCGCGGGCGGTGCTCCTGGGCAACCTGTTTCGCGATCAGCTCGACCGGTACGGCGAGCTCGAGACGATCGCCGACCGCTGGGCCGGCGTCGTCGCGGCACTGCCGGCCACCGCGCGGCTGGTGCTCAACGCCGACGACCCGCTGATCGCCGACCTCGGTCGCCACGCCCCGAACGTCACCTACTTCGGCGTCGAGGATCCGTCGGTGGCGATGCCCGAGATGCAACACGCGTCGGACTCAAAGCACTGCCGGCGCTGCGGGGCCGCGTACAGCTATGAGGCGATCTACCTCGGCCATCTCGGGCGCTACCGGTGTCCCAACTGCGGCCAGGAGCGTCCTGCACCGACGGTGGCGGCCGAGCAGATCTCGCTCGACGGCACGCGGGGGGCGAGCTTTCAGATCCGCACACCGACCGAGTCGCTCACTGTCAAGCTGCCGCTTCCTGGGCTTTACAACGTCTACAACGCGTTGGGAGCGGCGGCGCTGTGCCTAGAGCTGAACACTCCGCCGGAGACGGTTGCCGACGGCCTCGGCAGCGTCACGGCGGCGTTCGGGCGCGCCGAGCGGGTCCGCATCGGCGCGACGGAGCTGTCGATCCTGCTGATCAAGAACCCGGCCGGGGCCAACGAGATCCTGCGCACGCTCGCGCTCGAACCCGGGGAGCTCGACGTGCTCGCGATCCTCAACGACCGGACCGCTGACGGCCGGGACGTCTCCTGGGTGTGGGACGCAGACTTCGAGCTGCTGGCGTCCTCGGTCGCCAGGGTCACATGCGCCGGCACCCGCGCGGCCGAGCTCGCTCTGCGCCTGAAGTATGCCGGCGTCCCGGTGGACCGCCTCCGAGTCGTCGCGGACCTGCCGAACGCGCTCGACGCGGCTGTCGGCGAGGCCTCCTCAGGACAACTATTCGTGCTTCCGACATACACTGCGCTGCTCCAGTTGCGCGACGAGCTCGCA
>DASYFZ010000043.1:0-5998 GCA_036000295.1 Solirubrobacteraceae bacterium | reverse complement strand
ATCTTGTCGAGGATCCCGACGAGCTCCTTCGAGCGCGACAGCATCGGCGAGTGGTCGGTGTCGAGCTCGATCACCGGATCGCACCCGGCGGCGGCGTACATCCGCTGCTGCAGCGCCGGCGGGATCGCGAGGTCCTGCAGGCAGGTGACGTAGGCACGCGGTAGCGCGGCGAACGCGTCGCGCTTGTCAGCCGGAATCCCGACCGGCTGCGTGAACGGTGCAACGGCCTGCGGGCGGCGACGGGTGACAGCTTTGGCGGCGGCGTCGTCACTCGAGCAGCCGTAGATCACGACGCGCGCCGCCGGCTCGGGCATCGTCGCGACCGGCGGGTCACCGTCGACGACGATGTTGGCCTGCACCTGATCGCCGGCTCCCTCGGGCAGCGCAGTGAGGTCGAGCAGGCTCTGGCCGTCGGCCGGAGCGAATGCCGCAACGTATACGAGCGTCTCGACCTGCTCGGGCATCCGCGCGGCAGCCTGCGTGACGACGACGCCGCCCATGCTGTGTCCGACGAGCATCGCGGGCGGTCCCGAGGAAAGCGCCTCGCAGACGCGGTCGGCATAGGCGTCGAGCGTCACCTCGGCGACCGGCGTCTGGTCCTCTCCCGATCCCGGCAGGTCGACCGCCTGCACCGTGTGACCGGCCTCCTCGAGCCCCGGGATCACCGGCTCCCACGACCAGGCTCCGCCGAATGCCCCATGTACAAGCACGATCCTTGCCATCTGTTTGTTCTCCTATCCGGTTGTCAGCACGATCTTGCCCCGCAAACCCCCGCGCTCCACGAGCCGATGGCCCTCAGCCGCCTCCGCGAGGTCAAGCGTCATCGCCACCCGAGTCTTCAGGCTGCCGTCGGCTACTCGCGCCGTCAGCTGCTGCAGCGCGGCCGGGTCGGAGTCGGCGAGCGGCTTCTCGACACGCAGGTCAAGGCCATCGGGGAGCTCGACCGATGCGCGGGTGAACAGCGCCACGCCACCGGCGCGAACCGGCGCGACGGCCGCCGCGCCGATCGGCACCGCGTCGAACACTGCGTCCACCGGGCCGACGTCCGCCAGGTCGGTATCCCGCGCCAGCACCTGATCGGGCCCGAGGCTCGCGACCCAGTCCTCGTCGGCGTCCGAAGCAACGGCGAGCACGCGCAGGCCGCGCTGGACGGCGAGCTGCGTGGCGAAGCCACCGACGGCACCGCTGGCTCCGGTGATCAGCAGCGTTGCGCCGGGGGGAGCGTCGATCAGGTCGAGCGCCTGATGCGCGGTGAGTGCGTTCAGCGGCACCGTCGCGCCGTGGATCTCGTCGAGGCCCTCCGGTCTCGGTGCGAGCCACTCGGGCTTGACCGCGGCGGCTTGGGCATAGGCGCCGACCTTGCCACCGATCCGGGCCCACGGGATCATCCCGACGACGCGATCGCCCGGGACAAAGCCGGTGTCAGGGGCGTTGACTTCGCTGACGACACCCGCCAGGTCCCATCCGGTGACGAACGGCGGCTTGAGATCGGGGAGCCGCCGCCGGTGCGCTCCGGAGCGGGCGGCGATGTCGGTCGGGTTGATGGTCGTCGCTGCGATCTCGACGACGATCTCGCCGGCCGTGGCATTCGGCCACGGGTGTTGTGCTTCGCGCAGCACGTCGGGACCGCCGAATTCGGTGACCTCGCAGACGCGCATTGTGTTTGCCCCAGCCACGGCGCACGCGATCGTAATGCCGGCTACCTGCGGTTGCGGTTCCGGTCTGCAATCGCGCGTTCGATCTCAAGCGGGCATGCGCTCAGTGGCAAGCTCCTTGACTTGCGCGACGTGCGCCGATAGGACACGATCGACGTGGCGCCGCCGCGAGGCGGTTTCGTACCCGGTGGCCCCTTGAGGAGAGTTCGCATGGCCAGCAGCACGCCCGCGCTCGGCGCATTTCCCAGTCCCTTCTCGATCGAGACGCCCCCCGGATGTGAGGGCTGGGAGGAGATGTACCCCTACTACGCGATGTTCGACGAACGCCGGCGCGACACCGACGAGCCGCGCTTCTGGTTCTGGAACTCGATGCACTTCCCCGTACCGATGCCCGCGTTTGACGCGATCTGCATCGACTCGCCCTACCAGGCCGTCGGAACCTGGCAGAACCGCGTGTTCGCGGTGCCGCCGGCGATGGGGATCGACTACCGGATCGTCAACGGGTACGTCTACATCTCGGGAAACCCGGTCACCGACCCCGACCAGATCGCTGAGCGCGCCGACTTCTTCCAGAAGCGCGCCGGCCACTACTTCGCCAACTGGGGCGAGCTGTACGGCAAGTGGAAGGAGAAGATGCAGGCGCTGATCGCCGAGCTCGATGCGCTGCAGGTTCCGCAGCTTCCGAAGTACGAGCCCGACGAGGTCGCACTCGGCGAGGACCGCAACACCGCCTTCTACGAGCTGCTGAACGCCTATGGCCGCGTGCTCCGGCTCGGGGACATGATGTGGCAGCACCACTTCGAGTTCCTGCTGCTCGGCTACGGCGCGTACGCGACATTCGCGGAGTTCTGCAAGGGCAACCTCCCCGACATCCCCGACCAGCACATCGCGCAGATGGTCGCGGGCATCGACGTCCTGCTGTTCAGGCCCGACGCCGAGCTGCGGCGGCTGGCGCACCTGGCGATCGACTCAGGCGTCGACGGCGCGTTCGTCGAGGGACGCACCCCGCAGGAGATCGAGGCCGAGCTGGTCTCCAGCGAAGCCGGACGCGCGTGGCTGAGCGAGCTCGAGAAGGTCAAGGACCCGTGGTTCAACATGGCCACCGGCGACGGCCTCTACCACTACTACCGCAGCTGGCTCGACGACCCGAGCATCCCGTACGCGTCGCTGATCGGCCACATCAACGCGCTCCGCGCCGGCGAGGAGATCACGCGCCCCACCGAAGAGATCGAGCGCGAGCGTGAGCGCCTCGCAAGCGAGTACGAGTCGCTGCTCGAGAAGGAGGTGCGCGGCGCGTTCAACGAGCTCCTGTCGCTGTCGCGGACCGTGTTCCCGTACGTGGAGGAGCACAAGTTCTTCTGCGACTACTGGTTCCTCACCCGCTGGTGGAACAAGATCCGCGAGTTCGGCGCGCTGCTCGCCGAGCACGAGTTCCTCGAGGACGGGGAGGACATCTTCCACCTGACGCGCCACGAGGTCGCCAGCGCATTCGACGAGCTGGTGCTGACGTGGGCCACGGGCGGACGCGCGCTCGGGCCGGCGCACTGGCCGCCGATCGTCGCGCGACGCAAGCAGATCCTCGAGCGCCTCTCCGAGTGGACGCCGCCGCCGGCGCTGGGCGTCACGCCCGAAGCGGTGACCGACCCGATGACGATCATGTTGTGGGGCGTCACGACCGAGCGGGTGCAGGAGTGGGCGCGCCAGCAGGACGGCGGCCACGTGCTCAACGGCGCGGCCGCGTCACCGGGCGTGGTCGAGGGCCCCGCGCGCGTCGTCAGGTCCGTCGATCAGGTCGCCGATATCCGGGACGGCGAGATCCTCGTGTGCGGGAGCACCTCCCCCGCCTGGGCGCCGATCTTCTCGAAGATCACCGCGACCGTCACCGACGTCGGCGGCGTGATGTCGCACGCGGCGATCGTGTGCCGCGAGTACGGGCTGCCGGCCGTCGTCGGAACCGGGCGTGCGACGTCTCAAATCCGCACGGGTCAGATGATCCGCGTCGACGGCACTGCGGGAACCGTAACCCTGCTGGCGGGTGAGTAGGACGCGCTACACGCGGTCGCTGGATCGGCTGCGCCGCGAGGACGAGTCGAGCTTCGGCGGCAAGAGCGCCAGCCTCGGCGAACTGCTGGCGGCGGAGATTCCGGTGCCGCCGGGGTTTGCGTTGTCGACCGCGGCGTACTCGTCGTTCGCCGCCGATGATACGGTCGCCGCCGCGATCGCCGGCGGCGATTCCGACGCGATCGGCGAGGCCATGCGGGCCGCGGTCATGCCCGCGACGGTCGCCGAGCAGATCGCGGACGCCTACACGGCGCTCGGCGAGCCCCCCGTCGCCGTCCGGTCGAGCGCGGTCGGCGAGGACAGCGAGGAGGCGACGTTCGCCGGCCAGCAGGAGACGTTCCTGTGGGTGCGCGGTGTCGACCAGGTGCGTCAGGCGGTGCGCGACTGCTGGATCAGCCTCTACAGCCCCACCGCCGTCTCCTACCGAGCCCGGCTGGGCCGCGATCGCGAGGCCGCGATGGGAGTCACCGTCCAGGAGATGGTCGACGCGGAGATCTCCGGCGTGATGTTCACGTGCAACCCCGTCAGCGGCGACCCCAGCATGGTCGCGGTCAACGCCAGCTGGGGCCTCGGCCTGGCCGTCGTAGGCGGCGAGGTCACCCCCGACGACTACCTGGTCAGCAAGGTCACGCGCGAGGTAGTCCGCGCAACTGTCAACGACAAGCACCACGAGTACGTCCCGGATCCGAACGGTCGCGGAGCCATCCGGCGCGACGTCGAAGACGAGCGCCGCTCCGCCCGCTGCCTGGACGAACCCGCCCTAGCCGCCCTGGTCGACGTAGCCAAGCGAGTAGAACGCCACTTCGGCTCCCGCCAAGACATCGAATGGGCCATCGCACGCGGCACCACCGCACCCGAGGGGCTGTATCTCTTGCAGTCGCGCCCAGTGACAGGGGTTGAGGGGCCAAAATCGAAGCCCGCGCCGGCGTCGGCGATCGCAGCCGTCATGAATACCTTCGGAGCCAACGTCAAACGCACATGAGCCTGAGCGACGAAGACGTCCGCGAGATCCTGAAGCTGATCGACGAGTCCGACCTCGACGAGCTCCACATCGAGACCGCTGACTTCGTTCTCCACGTATCCAAGGGTGCGGGTGGCGATGGAGCCTCTCTCACTCCTTTGATGGGAGTGAGAGAGGCTTCTCCCACCCGCACACCCGAGCATCCAGAGCCGACGCAGCGAACGACGAGCGAGGCGGAGGCTGACGGGAAAAAGACGATCGACTCCCCAATGCTGGGCACGTTCTACAGAGCAGAACGCCCCGGAGCAGACCCTTTCGTAGACATAGGCACCGAGGTAGAGCCGGACACGATCGTCGCCATCATCGAGGTGATGAAGATGATGAACTCGGTTCCCGCAGGCGTAGCCGGGACGATCGCCGAGGTGTGCTGCGACAACGCGTCGCTCGTCGAGTACGGCCAGCCGCTGTTCCGGGTGGACCCGAAGTGAGCTTGATCGAGTTCGTCGACACGACCACTCGCGACGGCAACCAGAGCCTGTGGAGCGCAACCGGGCTGACGACGCCCGACGTGCTCGCGATCGCGCCGACGATGAACCGGGTCGGCTACCACGCGCTGGACTTCACCTCGAGCACGCACATGGCGGTGTCGGTGCGCTTCCACCACGAGGACCCCTGGGAGCGGATCCGCCTGGTCAGCGCGGCGATGCCGGACACGCCGTTGGGAATGATCACGACGGGCATGCGGTTCATCTCGTGGACGCCGGCCAATCCCGACGTGATGGCGCTGTCGCTCCGGCTAGTCGTCCGCAACGGCCTGCGCCGCCTCCAGATCGCCGACCCGTCGAACGACCCCGACCGGCTCAAGCGGATCGCCGCGATGGCGAAGACCGAGGGCATCGAGGAGGTCGTGATCGGCCTGACGTACTCGATCAGCCCGGTTCACACGCACGAGTACTACGCGCAGCGGGCGGCCGCGCTGGCCGATTGCGCCGAGATGGATCGGCTGTACCTGAAGGACCCCGGTGGACTGTTGACGCCCGACGCCGTCCGCGAGCTCGCGCCGCACTTCGTGGCATCTGCCGGACGCCGCACAGTCGAACTGCACAGCCATTGCACGATCGGCCTGGCGCCGCTCGTCTACCTCGAGGGCGTCCGGGCGGGGTTCCGGGTCGTCCATACGGCCTCCGGGCCGCTGTCGCGCGGCACGTCGCAGCCCGAGGTCGTCAACACCGTCCGCAACCTCGAGGCCGCCGGTTACGAGAACGCGCTCGACCTCGAGGCTGAGGCACTCGTCGCCGAGCACTTCCGCGAGGTCGCACGC
>DASYFZ010000038.1:0-2999 GCA_036000295.1 Solirubrobacteraceae bacterium | reverse complement strand
GGAAGATGACCGCTGCTGCCGGCTGGAGCCCATGGCGACCGGCGCACGTACACCTGATCGTCACCGCCCAAGGCCACGACCCGCTGGTCACCCAGCTATTCATCGACTCCAGCGACCACCTCCACGACGACGTCGCCAGCGCAGTCAAAGACGAACTGATCGTCCATCCCCAGCCGACGACAGACGGCGCCTACAAGATCGACTACGACTTCACACTCGCGCCGGCAAAAAACCCGGCGGCAGTCAGCTGACCTCAGCCGCGCTCTCAGGGTTTGCGATTGCCAAGACCCGTCATCGGCACGGGTGACGATGAGAAGGCTGAGAAAGCCGCCAAGAGCGCTCGCGCAGCCCTGAAGCGACGGGAACTGACGCGTCCGATTGAGGTTGGCAATTGAGACGGCCAAACCGCCGGCGCAAGACGGCCTCGGCAACCGCTCGGAAGCGTCCGGTGGTCGATGGCTGAGCGGGCGCCGCTGGCGCGCTGGTGTATCGGCAGTCGCCGATGGTCAAGAGATGCGTCCACGGGACGGTCTTGCCCCGTGGGCGCACCAGATGACGCGCCCCAACTCCTTCGTCTTCGTGCCCCTACCGATCTCTATCGGCACTCGCCTGGGAAACCTTTAGCAAGAATTATGAGGTTCTGAGGGGGTACGTCCCCGACGCCGGGGTCACCGCACCGACTGGGTGCCTAGCAACCACGGGTCGGAAGGAGCGGCCTGGCAGATCGATCATGGTGGCAGTCCAGAGTTGCCCGCACAGGTCGTGCCTTCGCGCGGATGGCCGAGCTCGTCGCAGACGCGGATCGCCGTCTGCGACGTCCTCCTGGTCGGGGCTGACGATGGGCACTGCCGCTGGGCCGATCGTGGGGGTAGCCGTGTTCTTGGCTAGCTGCTCGGCGCGACGCTCGCGTGCCTGTTTTTGCTGGCGGTGTTCGGCAACATTCAGCACCTCGGTGCGACGCTGCCGGGACCGGGCTATCACGACTGGCAGGCGTTTCTGATGGAGATCGCGCTGACCGGGGTTCTGCTCAGCGTGATCCTCGGCACGGCCTCGGCGGCGCAGAACGTTGGTGCGATCGGCGCGCTCGGGTCGGCGGCTAGATCACGCTGACCGGCCTGTGGTCGGCGCCGGTGACCGGCACCTCGATGAACCCGGCGTGCTCGTTCGGACCGGCGCTGGTCAGCGGCGACTGGAGCTCGTATTGGGTGTATGTCGCCGGACCGCTGATCGGCGCGGCGATCGCGGTCGGGTGCGCAATGATCCTGCGAGGCCGAGGCGGCGGCCCGATCTCCCACGCCGCCGGTTCCGGCGTGCTCACCGAGGGGCGCCTCGAGGAAAAGCCAAGCTCTCGCGCGACATCGACGAGGGGAGGGTAGTGCCGCCCGGGCTCGAGCAGCCGCCCGCTGGCGCGGGCGCCAGACGCTCCCTGACCGGCTCGGCCTGCATAGCCCCTTCGCGCGGTTGCTGCAACCTGGCGTTAGAGGCCGGTCTCGGCGGTGATCTTGCCGGACTTCACCGCCTTGGCGAGCTTTTTGTAGTCGCGGTCGTTTTGTTCGGCGTAGGCCTCTGAGAACTGGAGGATCGCGCGGTCGAAGCTGTCGCTGTTGCCGAGATAGGACGCGATCGCGATCCGGTCGCCGCTGCGAGCGTGCGCCCGCGCGAGCGTCCAGCCGCACAGCGTGCCGTAGGCGGCCATCGCCTCCGGGACCATCTGTTCGATCTCCGCAGAGCCCTTCCAGTCCTTGAGCTGCCGGACGTAGAAGTCGCGCTCCTGGCCGTCGAGCCCTGACTCGACGTGCAGCCAGCCCAGGAAGATGTCGCTGGCGGCCTGCATCAGCCGCTGGCCGGTCACGACCCGCTCGCCGTGGTTTTCGAACTCGCTGGGGCCAAGGAAATCCTCGAGCACCGACGCCTCGGCCTCCTTGACCTGCAAAAACAGCGGATCCTGCCCGTCA
Organism: Solirubrobacteraceae bacterium; assembly: GCA_036000295.1. Lineage (GTDB taxonomy): Bacteria > Actinomycetota > Thermoleophilia > Solirubrobacterales > Solirubrobacteraceae > Palsa-465. Next base: position 1,044 of record DASYFZ010000038.1, on the reverse strand, counting down.
CGCCCGATCAGCAGCCCGATCCACGCGCGCGTGCCGACGCTCCCGACCCCGACCACCTTGCGCGCGAAATCGGTCAGCTCGAACTCCTCTAACAGAACCCGCCGGTCGAACTCGAGCGTCTCCCGGTAGCCACGCATCAGCTCGCGCAACCCCTCGAACATCTCCTCGCGCTCATCACCCGGCGCGAGCTGCTCGATCGGCACGATCAACGGCGACTGGTCCACGATCCGCGCCTGACCGTCAACCTCGTGGGTCAACTTCGAGAACGCCGCCATGCTGTCCTTCGTGCGAGCCTTCGCGATCTGCTTGTCGGCCCGCTTGACCAGCTTCGGCTTGTACTGCGAGCCGAACTCCTGCACCACGCTCTCGATATCCAGGTGCGAATACCACACCTCGAGCTGCTTCATCGCCGCGAACTCAGCCATCGCGGTGCGATAGCGGCCAACCGTGTCAAGCACGATCTGCTCCTGTTCCCTAGCTCGGAAGCCGTTGTCGCGCGCCCCGATCAGCATGCTCACCGCCAAGCGCTTGACATCCCACTCCCACGGGCCCGGAAGCGTCTCATCAAAATCATTCAGATCGAACACCAGCCGGCGCTCGGGCGACGCGAACACCCCGAAGTTCGACAGGTGCGCGTCCCCGCAACACTGCACGCTCAACCCTGAACGCGGCGTCGCCGACAGATCCTGAGCCATGATCAACGCCGCCCCGCGATAAAACGTAAACGGCGACACCAACATCCGGCCATACCGAATCGGCACCAACTCCGGCACCCGCGACTTGGCCTGCAACTCCAAGAGCTCTACCGGATCCGCTCGCGTCGGCGAGGGCTCAAACACCCCGTGACTGGACCGCGGTACCTCCGCCCGCGCCGCCTTGCCGCGCGCGACACGCTCCGCCACCGACAAATGCGGCACCACCTTCGCCTTCCTCGCCGCCGCGGCCGCCGTCTTCCTTCTCGCAGCCGCAGTCGAGCCTTCCCCGTTCGATGTCGTCGTAGTCGCCATCGCCATCGCCTTCCCTCGGCCCAATTTCCCAACACAA
>DASYFZ010000379.1:0-4556 GCA_036000295.1 Solirubrobacteraceae bacterium | reverse complement strand
GGGCGCGATCCCGGTTATCTGGGCTGTGGCACGCTGGCCGCGGCCCGCGACCGTGACGAGGCCGAAGCGCTCGAGCGCGAGCTCGCGATGCGCGTGGGACTCGGCCTGCCAGGGCGGCGGCTGCGCCCGAGCGAGGCGCGGAGCCTGGAGCCGGGGCTTGCGCCCACGGTACGAATGGCGCTCGACGTCCCCGACGACCACGTGATCGAGCCGCACGCGTTGACCGGTGCTCTGGAGGAGGCTTTTCAGCGCGCTGGGGGAGAGTTGCGCACGGGGTGCGAGGTCGCCGAGGTGTGTGTGGCGGACGGCCGGGTCGGGGGTGTGCGGCTGGCGTCGGGAGAGGTTCTATGCGCGGATCAGGTCGTGATCGCTGCGGGTGTGTGGTCGTCTTCGATCCCGGGACTTCGGGACGATGCGCGCGTGCCGCTGCGCCCGGTCAAGGGCCAGACGCTGCGCATGCACGACCCCAGCGGGCCGGGCCTGCTGACGCGCGTGCTGCGGATGAGCCCCGGCTACGTGGTCCCGCGCGGCGACGGGCGCTACGTTCTCGGAGCGACGATGGAGGAGCGCGGCTTCGACACGACGATCACTGCTGGGGCGATCTTCGAGCAGCTGCGTGACGCGATCGAGCTGGTTCCCGGGATCGGCGACTGGGTGATCGACGGGCTGGTCGCGGGGCTGCGTCCGGGCACTCCCGACAACGCGCCCGTGCTCGGCCCGGGCGCCGTCGAGGGACTGCAATGGGCGACAGGTCACTACCGTCACGGGATCTTGCTCGCGCCTGTCACAGCAGATGTGCTCGCGGCCACGCTGGCCGGCGAGGCGCTTCCGGAGATCGCCGCGCCGTTCGCGGCCGATCGATTCGCCGGCGTGGCGGCGGGGGTGTGACCGTGGTCGTGACCGTCAACGGCAGCGAGCGCGAGCTTGACGCCGGGGCAACCGTGGCCGATCTGGTCGGCCAGCTCTCCGGCGTCCCCGACGGCCGCGGGGTCGCTGTGGCGGTCGAGGGCTCGGTCGTGCCGCGAGGCGCGTGGTCCCGTACCGCGCTCGATCCGGGCGCGAGGGTCGAAGTCGTCGTGGCGGTTCAAGGAGGCTGATTTGGGCGAGTCGCTGGTCATCGCAGGACGTGAATTTCGCTCGCGGCTGATCCTCGGAAGCGGTGGCTTTACGAGCCACGAGCTGCTGACGGAGGCGTTGCGCGAGTCGGGCACCGAGATGTGCACGGTGGCGCTGCGCCGGCTTGATCCGAGCGCGCGCGGGTCGATCATCGACGTGCTCGACGCCGCCGGTGTCGACGTGCTTCCGAACACCGCCGGGTGCTTCACGGCGCGCGACGCGATCATCACCGCCCAGCTCGCGCGCGAGGCGTTTGAGACCGACTGGATCAAGCTCGAGGTGATCGGCGACGACCGCACGCTGCTGCCCGACGCGGTTGAGCTCGTGGAGGCGGCCGAGGCGTTGATCGACGACGGGTTCATCGTGCTCCCGTATACGACCGACGACCCGGTGCTGGCGCGCCGGCTCGAGGACGTGGGCTGCGCGGCGGTGATGCCGCTGGGCTCGCCGATCGGCAGCGGCATGGGCATCAACAACGCCTACAACATCTCGATCATCGTCGAACGCGCGTCGGTGCCCGTCGTGCTCGACGCCGGTGTCGGCACCGCGTCCGACGCGGCGTTGGCGATGGAGCTCGGGTGCGACGCGGTGCTGTGCGCGAGCGCGATCTCGCGCGCCCACGACCCGGCCGCGATGGCGCGCGCGATCTCGCTGTCGATCGAGGCCGGCGTGCTTGCGCGCGATGCGGGTCGGATCCCGCGCCGCCTGTACGCGCAGGCATCGACGCCCGAGGAGGGCATGCCCTTGCTCGACGGCCCAGAAGTCGGTTCGTGACGGTCGACGAGCTGATCGACGGCTGGGAGGCCGCCTGGTCTGGCAAGGACGCGGGCGCGTTCGAGCCACTGTGCGCGCCGGGCGTGCACTACGAGGATCCCCTGACGGGCGAGCCGCTTGAGGGGGTCGACGCGGTCGCCCGCCACGCCGAGCGGCTGTGGGCCGCGTTCCCCGACGCCCGGCTGGAGCGGACGGGCGCGCGCCTGACCGATGGCAGATTCGTCGCTGCGCCGAGCAAGCTGCTTGGGACCCACCGCGCCGCGCTAGAGGGCCTGCCGCCGACCAACCGGTTCGTCGTCGTGCACTGCGTCTGGTACTGCGAGCTCCGGGCGCAGCGGCTGCTGCGGATCCGGGCGTTCTTCGACGTCTACGACGCGGCGACGCAGCTGGGGGTGTTGCCGGCGCGCGGGACGATGGGGGAGAAGGCGCTGCTGATGCTGCGGGGGTTCGGGCTGCGGGCCGGGCGGGGGTAGCTCGCCTGGGTTTTGCCGGGCCCGAACGTCAACGGCGCCATTGAAGGAGGGATGGGGGCTGGTCTGGACCTGCGAGAGGGCTCCGGGGCGAATCACCGTGCAAAACCCAGCATCGACGTCAGCCAGCGCCGAGGCTTGCCAAGTTGTGCATGGCATACGTGCACGAGGTGACACACCCTCCCCGACCGATCGCCGAATGTCGACTTATGCATCCGCCGCCCCCCTCCATCCCACCCTCAATGGGCCGTTAAAAACCCACCAGCATTTCGCCCAAGTCGAATGCCAGCCGAACCCACCTTTGGGCAATAACTGCGTCCCACGCCGCTTTCACCCAAAGACGTCGCGTGGGGAGGATCGACTTGGGGGAAATGCATGCTCCGCGGCGCGCCGACGGTCGCTGGAAGGAATCCCGCAGCGCGGCTGTCATTCTCTGCAGCCATGGACATCGCGATCCCGATCTTCGACAACATCACGGCGCTCGACGCGATCGGGCCTTACGAGGTCCTCTCGCGCCTGCCGGACGCGACGGTGCACTTCATCGCCTCCGAGCCGGGTCCCAAGCGGACCGAGAACTCGATGCTCGCGCTGCACGCCGACCGCGCGCTGACCGACGTACCCAACCCCGACGTAATCGTGTTCCCGGGCGGATGGGGCACGAGGGCCCTGACCACGGACGAGCCAACGCTCCAGTGGCTGCGAGGCGCCCACGAGACTTCGCAGTGGACGACGTCGGTGTGCACGGGATCGCTCGTGCTCGGCGCCGCCGGGATCCTCGAGGGACTCGAGGCGACAACGCACTGGCTCGTGCTCGACGCGCTCGCCAAGTACGGCGCCACGCCGGTCTCGCGCCGCGTCGTCGAGCAGGGCAAGGTGATCACCGCTGCCGGCGTCTCGTCCGGGATCGACATGGCGCTCACGCTCGCCGCGCACATCGCAGGTGACGAGTACGCGCAGGGCATTCAGCTGGGAATCGAGTACGACCCCGAGCCGCCCTTCGACTCCGGCTCGACCGAGAAGGCCTCGCCGGAGATCGTCGAGCTGGTCAAGGAGCAGCGCGCTCGGCTCGCCTGACCGTCGCGATCAGCGGCGCATGGTCTGACAGCCCGTCGTGCTCGAGCGGCTCGCCCTCGCGTAGGACCTCGAGCCCCCGCACGAAGAAGTGATCGACGCCGCGCCCGCCGGCGTACGCGAACCCGTCCAACGCCAGCGACCGCACGTTGAAGTCGCCGCCGAGCACGATCGGAAGCGAGCTCGTCCACGACGCCACCGTCGATGCCGCGAGCTCGCACTGACGGGGGTCTGCCTGGGTGTGCAGGTTGCAGATCCACAACCCCCCGACCCTGACGCCGTGCACCCATCGCCGCTCGGGCCACACACCGAGGCGCCGTGCCCGATGCTCGGCGATCCAGCCGGCGGAGCGCCGCACCAGGATCGCGTCACAGCCGCCGCCGTTTGACTTGATCAGGTCCGGCCAGCGGACGGCGATCGCGCGCCGGACCGGCAGCACCGCGTTGCGCGACGTGAGCACCATCCGGCACTCGGCGTCGAGCGCCGACGCAAGCTCGGCGGGCCACCACGGAGGCACCTCCTGCAGCAGCGCCGCGTTCCAGTCCCAGGAGCCCAACGTCGCAGTGAACTCGCGCAGGAGCTCGCGGCCTGACCCCGGCACCGAGCGGCCGTGAAACAGATTCCATGTCAGCAACCGCCAATCCACGCGGCCAACGTACACTGCTGCGCTTGACACGCCACTTCATCACCGGTGAAGAGCTGTCCCGCGAAGAGCTGTACGCGCTCATCGACCGCGCAATTGAGCTCAAGGCCGCGCCCCACAGCTCCGACGTACTGAAGCGCCGATCCGTCGCGCTGATCTTCCAGAAGCCCTCGACGCGGACGCGGGTGTCGTTCGAAGCGGGGGTCGCCGAGCTCGGCGGGCACCCGATGATTCTGCGCACCGACGACCTGCAGCTGACCCGCGGCGAGTCGGTCCGCGACACCGCCTACGTGCTCTCGCGCCACGTCGCTGCGATCGGGATCCGGACCGGCCCCGACGAGCTCGTAAAGGAGCTGGCCGAGTACGCCACCGTGCCGGTGATCAACATGCTCACCGCCGGCCACCATCCGTGCCAGGCGCTGGCTGACCTGATGACGCTGCGCGAGGTGTTCGGGGAGCTGCAGGGGCTGACCGTCGCCTAC
>DASYFZ010000363.1:0-1670 GCA_036000295.1 Solirubrobacteraceae bacterium | reverse complement strand
CGGGTCGATGTTGAACAGCACCACGCGCCTGCGCGCCACGCGTCTGAGCTCCTCCAGGCCGCGCCGGCGGTCCTTCCAGTGGTGGTCCGACAGCACCGCCATCGCTGCGTCGAACGCGTCGTCTGCGAACGGCAGGCGCTCGGCCTGGGCGCGGATCACCGGAGCGGCCCCGTCGGGACGCTGGGCGATCATCACCGGCGACGGCTCGACGGCGACGACCTCGCGATCGGCGGGCTCGTAGCCGCCTGCGCCCGCGCCGACGTTGACCACCGACCGCGCGTCTCCGAGTGCGTCGTGAATCGCGCGCTCGATCCGCGCGTCGGGCCTGCGCGTGCTCGTGTAGGTCGTCCCGATCCGGTCATACAGCGGGCCTGGCACGCCGGCTACGGGTCGATCAGGACGCCGGGGTTGAGCGCGCCGGATGGATCGACGGCGTGCTTGGCGGCGCGCAGCGCCTGCGCGAACGCCTCGGGGCGCTGACGGTCGTACCAGGGGCGGTGATCGCGGCCGACAGCGTGGTGGTGGGTGATCGTGCCGCCGCACTCGATCACGGCATCCGATGCGGCCTGCTTGATCTGCGCCCACTGCTCGAGTTCGGAACCACGGATGGCGGGTGCGAGGATCGTGTAGTACGGCGCCGGGCCGTCCGGGTACACGTGGGTGAACCTGCACGTCACCGAGCCCGCGCCGCACACTTCGCGCACCGCTGTTGTGGCGCGCTCGAGCACCGTCCGGTGAAACGCCTCGAAGCGATCCCACGTGATCGCCGTCTCGAACGTCTCCGACAGGATCCCGATCGCGATCAGCGTGTCCCGCAGATACGGCGCGCGCAGGAATGCCTCGCGCCAGCTCCCGACCGCTGCGTCGCGATCGCCGCCACCGCCGCCGCCGCCCGAGCCGCGGCGCTCCCAGCTTCCGCCGTGGTCCGAGCAGCACTCCAGCGCCCGTGACATCCACGGCTCGACGTCGTGGTCGGCGGACTCGAATCCGAGCACGAGCAGCGCGTGCGTGCCGTCGCCGGCGCCGGTCATCGCGGCCTCGCCGGGGTCGATCAGCCGGCAGTTGGTCGGGTACAGCCCTGATTGCGACAGCGCTCGGACCGCGGCGGCGCCGGTCGTGAAGTCGGCGAACTGGACGGCGGCGGACGCACGCTGCGTCGGTCGTGGGCGCACGCGCATCCATGCCTCCGTAATCACGCCGAGCGTGCCCTCGGACCCGAGCAGCATGCGGTCGGGCGAGACCCCCGCGCCTGAGCCGGGCAACCGCCGCGACTCCCACGCGCCCACGGGCGTCAGCGCGCGCACGGACTCGACGAGGTCGTCGATGTGTGTGTAGACGGTCGCGAAGTGGCCGCCCGCGCGGGTCGCGATCCACCCTCCGAGTGTCGAGAACTGAAACGACTGCGGGAAGTGGCGCAGCGTCAGCCCGTGCTCGCCGAGCTGCTCCTCGAGCCGCGGCCCGGTGGCGCCGGCCTGGATCCGCGCCGACAGCGACACCGGGTCGACCTGGAGCACGCGGTCCAGCGCCTTGAGGTCGACGGTCACAACGCCCGTGTGCTCGCCGGCCGGAGCGCTGCACCCGCCGACCACGCTGGTGCCTCCGCCGAACGGGATCACGGCCGCGCCGGCCGACACCGCCCAGTCGAGCACCGTTCGCACCTCGTCCTCGTC
>DASYFZ010000348.1:0-2036 GCA_036000295.1 Solirubrobacteraceae bacterium | reverse complement strand
TACTGGATGCCGATCACCTTGTGATCGGTGTTGACGCGGAAGTAGTCGCGCCAGCTGTACGCGCCGTGCCCGGAGTGGTCCTCGGGGCGCGTGGGCCTGCCCGCGGCCCAGTAGAACCAGTAGTCGAACGCACCAAGTCCGACCAGGAAGAACAGCGGTATCGAGATCAGCGACACGAGCGTGATCGCGTCGCCGTCGATGATCGGGTGCTCGTGCATCAGCCACCTGATCAGCACGGTCAGGCCAAAGGCCAACGCGAAGCCGAGGACGTCGAACAGCGCTGCCCGGTACCACCCGGGGGCGCGGAGCTTCGCAGAAATTGCCATCAGAACGTCTCCACGAGTTTGCGGTGCTGGGTCACGCCGATCCTCACTTTGTCACGCTCGAGATGAAGTTGACTAGCGCTTGGACCTGAGTTGGCGTCAAGGTCTGGCCAAATGTCTGCGGCATGACATTCGGCCCATATCCGGGGGCGATGAACGAGTTGGGCTTGAGGATCGAGTCCATGGTGAAGGCCTTGACAGGCATCCCCGCCTTCTTGGCGTCGGGCACGATCGAGGTTCCAAGGTTCGGTCCCACGGTCCCCGTCGTCCCGGCGGCTGCGAGCGTGTGGCAACTGCCGCAGCCGGCCGAGCCGGTGAACACGGCCTTCCCGGCCGCGGCGCTCGTCTGCGAGGCCGTGCTGGAGCCGCTCGAGCTGGAGCTGCTCGAGCTGGCGGCGGCGCTCGCGGCGCCCGGAACGCCGGGCTGTGCGGCGTTGGGCGGCGGCGTGCCGACCGGCGGCGGCCCGTTGGGCTTCTGCGAGCTCAGCCACTTCTGGAAAGTCTCCGGCGAGACGACACGGACCGCGGCGCGCATCAGCGAGTGGCCGGCGCCGCACAACTCGGTGCATTCGACCGGATAGCTCCCCAGACGCGTCGGGGTCACTCGCACCGTGGTGGTGATCCCGGGGACCGCGTCGAGTTTCTCTGAGAAGTTGGGCACGAAGAAGCTGTGGATGACGTCGAGCGCGTGCAGCTTGAAGACCACGGGCCGGCCCTCCGGCAGATACAGGACGGGGGAGACGACCTGCTTGCCGGGGCCCGTCGGGTAGGAGAACTCGAACGCGAACTGGCGCGCGGTGACGTTGACGGTCATCTCGTTGGACTTGGAGTTCTCGTTGGACCGCAGGACCGTGTAGGCGTAGGTGCAGAGCGCCACGATCAGGATCGCCGGCACCGCGGTCCAGACGACCTCCAGGCGCGTGTTGCCGTGGATCGGAGGGCCGTCCATCTCCTCCTGGCCCGGGCGCATCCGGAACTTCCAGACCGAGAACAGCACGACCGTCTCGACGAGCACGAACACCGGTACCGACGCGATCAGCAGCACGTCGTAGAGCGTGTGGATGTTGTGCGCCTGACGGGAGGCGTCACTTGGGAACCACGGGACCGCCAGCGCGACGGGTATTCCGATCGCACATGCGATCACGCCGATCACGACCATCTGCAGGACCGGGCGATTACGCACGGTGGTCTCGCTTTCCGGTGCCCTCGCGCATCACTCCGCCCGCATCCTATGCATTCTCGGCGACGAATGGCACCAGGGACAGACACCCGGTGTGGCGGGCTCCGGTGCCGGGTATGCGGCGTGCTGTTGCGACATCCCGGACGGCGGTAGGCAGCCAGGGATCAGTCGACTATGATTGAGACAATCGTTGCAAACTACATGCCTCGCGCGGCAATTCCGTCGAGATGGAGGAGTCGCGGCGGGGCGAGTGAAGCCCTGGAGGCGCGATGCAAGTACGTCAGGGCATGTCCGAAGTCGTATTGACCGTCGGACCGGGGCACTCGCTCCGGGAGGCCGCCGTTGCAATGTGCCGCCGCAAGGTCGGCGCGGCCGTGGTCCTCGACCCCGAAGCAAACGGCCCGGGCGTGATCACCGAGCGCGACATCCTGGTGTCGATCGGCGCGGGCCAGGATCCCGACCAGGAACGCGTCTCGGACCACCTCAGCACGAATCTGACGTTCGCCTCGCCGGACTGGTCGCTCGAGCAGGCG
>DASYFZ010000309.1:0-3881 GCA_036000295.1 Solirubrobacteraceae bacterium | reverse complement strand
TAGGTCCCACGTGGCAGCATGGCGGCATGCCATTCAAGGCGGTCGCCTGCGATCTCGATGGGACCCTGCTGCGCTCGGACGGGACGCTCGATGAGCGATCGCGGCGGGCGCTGGCAGCCGTTGAGGCGACGGGTGCAATGGTCGTTATCTGCACCGCGCGTCCTGCGCGATGGATGCGGCCGCTTGCCGAGGCCACGGGGCACCACGGCGTTGCGATCTGCGCCAACGGCGGCGTCGTCTGGGACCTGCATACCGACGCCCCGATCGAAGAGTTCCCGCTCGAGCCCGAGATCGCCCGCCAGATCGTCGTGGCGCTCCAGGAAGGGGTGCCCGGAGGGCATTGGGCGGTCGAGCGCTCGAACGGGTTCGGGCACGAGCCGTCGTACGAGCCGAGGTGGCCGGTTCCGGACGACACCGTGATCGAGGCCGTGGAGGTGCTGGTGTCGCAGCCGTCGGTCAAGCTGATGCTTCGCCACGGCGATCTGACGGCAGACGAGCTGCTGCTACGCGCCACGGAGCTGGTCGGTCATCTAGCCGAGCTGTCGCACTCCAACTCCGCCGACAGCCTGCTCGAGATAGCCGCCGCCGGCGTCAGCAAGGCGTCGGCGCTGACGCGCGTATGCGCGGAGCGCGGCATCGGCAGCCACGAGGTCGTCGCGTTCGGCGACATGCCCAACGACCTGCCGATGCTCCGCTGGGCCGGACACGCCGTCGCCGTGGCCAACGCGCACGCCGACCTGCTGGCCGCGGCCGACGAGGTCACGACGTCCAACGACGATGCCGGCGTGGCGCGGGTGCTGGAGCGGTTGTTCGGGGCCCACGCGCAACCGCCGGGCGATTTCGTCAACCGCGGATGACGCCGGTAGTTGGCCTCGATCACGTGCAGGTCGCGGCACCTGAGGGCTGCGAGCGGGAGGCGCGGCGCTACTACGGAGAGCTGCTCGGGCTGCCCGAGATCGACAAGCCCGAGCCGCTCCGGGGCCGAGGCGGGGTCTGGTTCGGGGTTGGCGCACAGCAGCTCCACATCGGCGTTCAAGAGCCGTTTTCCCCCGCACGCAAAGCGCATCCGGCGCTGCGGGTTCGCGCCGCCGAGCTCGACGCCCTCGCTCTGCGGCTTGCGGAGGCCGGCGCGGAGATCATCTGGGACGAGGAGCTGCCGGGCATCCGCCGGTTCTTCTCGGAGGACCCCTGGGGCAACCGGATCGAGCTGATGGCCGACTCCTCAGCGGCCTGAGTGCAGACGACGGGTCCGACCAGCTCCGTTTGGTCGTGATCTGGCGGGGAAGAGTTCTCCTGTACCCCAAGGAGGTAGAGGAATGTCGACCGGACTGTTGGTCGTAATCATCGTCGTCGTGGTGCTTGTGATTGCCGCGATGCTTCTGTTCTCGATGCGTGGGCGCATGGCGGCCCGCCGGCAGGAACGTGAGTTGCAGCGCCGTCGTGAGGTTGCCGCCGGAGAGCACCGCGAAGCAGCTCAGCTACGCGAGCAGCGTGCCGAGCAGGCCGAGCGTCAGGCTCGCATCGCGACCGCCGAGGCCGAGCGTTCTCGCGCCGAGGCGACCCTGCATGAGGAGAAGGCCGGCGCTCACGAGCAAGGCATGGCTGACCACGAGCTCATGAACGAGGACGGATCGCTCCGCGATCGAGACGAGCTCGTCGGCTCCGAGAGCAACGGTGTCGCCCGCACGGAGACCACCGACGCTAACGGCGTCGCCCGCACGGAGACCACCGACGCCAACGGCGTCGCCCGCTCCGAGACCACTGACACCAACGGCGAGCGGACGTCCGCGGACGCCCCCCGTCAACGGACCATCTGAACGCAGGCATACCCCTGAGCCTGGTCCCGCGGCCGGAGCGTTACCGCGCTCCGGCCGCCTCTGTTTAACGCCGCCGCGATGAAATGCCCGTCGCGACCCGGTCTAATGACCCGTGACAGTGGCCAGCGACAACGCAATCGAGCTCTCAGTCGGCGGTAGGTCCGTGCGGATCTCCAACCCGGACCGCGTGTACTTCTCCGCGCACGGAGAGACCAAGCTCGACCTCGCCAGGTACTACATGAGCGTCGGCGAAGGAATCGTGCGCGCGCTGCGGGAGCGCCCGTGCATGCTGCACCGGTTCCCGCGCGGCGTCGACGGGGAGAAGGTCCACCAGAAGCGTCTGCCCAAGGGAGCGCCGCCGTGGGTCGAGACGGTGACTCTCTACTTCCCTCGCTTCGGCCGCACCGCCGACGAGTTGTGTGTGACCGAGCTCGCGAGCGTGATCTGGGCGGTTCAGATGTCGACGGTGGAATTCCACCCGTGGAACTCGCGACGCGCCGACGTGGAAAGCCCCGACGAATGGCGGATCGACCTCGATCCGATGCCGGAGTGCGGCCTGGACAGAGTCCGGCGGGTGGCGCGCGCGGCCCATGAGGTGCTCGACGAGCTCGGAGCGGTCGGCTGGCCCAAGACATCGGGTGGCAATGGCCTGCACGTCTACGTGCGGATCCCGCCCCGGTGGGGGTTCGGCGACGTGCGGCGGGCCGCGCTGGCCTTCGCCCGCGAGGTCGAGCGGCGGGTGCCCGACGACGCCACGACCACGTGGTGGCGCAAGGACCGCGACCCCCGCAAGGTGTTCGTGGATTACAACCAGAATGCGCGAGATCACACGATCGCGAGCGCCTACTCGGTCCGGGGGGTCAAAGAGGCGACCGTCTCCACGCCGATCAGCTGGGACGAGGTCGACGACGTCGAGCCTCGGGACTTCACGATCCGGACAGTCCCGGAGCGCTTCGCGCGTCTCGGCGATCTGCACGCCGGCATCGACGATGCCGTGTTCTCTCTGGAGCCTCTGCTGGAGTGGGCCGACCGGGATGAGCGCGAGGGTGTGGGCGATCCAGGTGGCGAAACCGACGCCTAGGTGACCGGGGCCCGCTCACGGGGCCACAGGTAGGATCGTCAATGATGAGTACGCAGGACAACTTTCGCGTTGAAGTGCGCAACGAGGACCGTGCCGTCGTGTTCGCCGTCGAGGGAGAACTCGACCTCGCCTCGAGCCCGACACTCGAGCAGGAGCTCGATCGGGTGCGCGACGCGGACGTCGAGCTGCTGATCGTCGATCTGCGGCAGCTTCGGTTCATGGACTCGACCGGTCTGCACGCCCTCGTCAAGGCCAATCAGCGCGCCACCGAGGCGGGCCGTCGCTTTGCCGTGGTCAAGGGCGGGGCTCAGATCCAGCGCCTGCTCAGCCTCACCGGCGTCGGAGAGCTGCTGACCGTCGCCGATACCCCCGAGGAGCTGCTGCGAGCCGGCTGAGCTCGCGCCTGGAGTACCGATGACGCGCGTCGCCGTCGTCGGCCATGTCGAATGGGTGGACTTCGTCCCCGTCGAGCGCTTTCCGAAGCCGGGGGAGATCATCCACGCGTCCGGGGCGTTTGCGCGGGCGGCGGGAGGTGGGGGAGTGGTGGCCGTCGTGCTCGCGGAGCTGGGCGCCGACGTCGACTTCTATTGCGCGCTGGGACGCGACGAGCTCGGCCGCGCGGCCGCGGCGCAGCTGACCGACCGCGGTGTCCGTGTCCACCCGGCATGGCGCGACGAACCGACGCGGCGCGCGGTGACGCTGCTGGACCCAGACCACGAGCGGACGATCATCACGATCGGCGACAGGCTGCAGGCGCTGGCTTCAGACCGGTTGGAGTGGGACCGTCTGCGAGGTGCCGACGGCGTGTACATGACGGCGGGGGACACGGGGGCCATGGTGAACGCCCGCCAGGCCCGGGTGCTCGTCGCCTCCCCCCGCGCGCGCAGTGCGCTCGGAACGGACGGGCCGCTGATCGACGCGCTCGTCTACAGCGCGGGCGACGCCGGCGAGCGCGAGTGGGCAGAGCGTGTCGCGCATCGCGT
>DASYFZ010000354.1:0-7153 GCA_036000295.1 Solirubrobacteraceae bacterium | reverse complement strand
CTCGGCCGAGGCCTACCTCGAGACCTGGCAGCGAGCGTTCTCGCACCGCTAGGGGATCAGCAGCAGCTTTCCCGTCGTCCTGCGCGCCTCGAGGTCTTCGTGCGCTTGCCTCGCCTGGTCGAGCGGGTAGCGCGCACCGATCCGGACATGCAGCTTGCCCTCGGCGATCAGCGCGCACACCTCGCCCGCGCGCTCGCGTAACAGCTCCGGCGTGCGCGCGTAGGTCATCAGCGACGGGCGCTGGACGTACAGCGAACCCTTGGGCGCTAGCGTCGCCACCTCGAGCGGATCGGGCTGGCCGCTCGCGGCGCCGTAGAGGATCATCCTCCCGAACGGCCGCAGCGCGTCCAAGCCCTCCAGGAACGTGGCCTTGCCGACGCCGTCGTACACGGCGGCGGCGCCCTCGCCGCTGATCTCCTTGACGCGCTGCGCGAATCCGTCATAGCCGATCACCTCGTCGGCTCCGGCCTGGCGTGCGAGCGCCGCCTTCTCGTCGGACGACGTGGTCGCGATCACCTGCCCTCCGCGCAGCTTGGCGAGCTGCGTCAGCAGCAGGCCGACACCGCCCGCCGCAGCGTGGACCACGACCCAGTCGCCGGGCTCGATCGGATACGAGTCATACGCCAGGTAGTGAGCGGTCATCCCTTGCAGGATCGCCGCCGCCGCCACCTCCGTGTCGACGCCGTCGGGAAGCGCGACCAGTTGGTCGCGCTTGGCCGCGACTCGCTCGGCGTAACTGCCGGGCACCGCGCTCCAGGCGACGCGCTCGCCCGTGCCGGCGATCGTGCCGGCGCCCTCCACGCCGATGATCGAGGGCGGGCTGGAGCCGTAGCCTCGGCCCTCGCGCTCGTAGACGTCGCGGTAGTTGATCCCCACCGCCTCGACGTCGACGATCACCTCGCCATCGCCCGGCGTGGGATCGTCGACCTCCTTGACTTCGAGCACCTCGGGGCCGCCGTTGCGCTCGAAGACGACCGCGCGCACGGCCTCAGGAAGACTTCGAGCGCGTGCGCGCGGCTTTCTTGGCGGCGGCGCTGCGGCTTTGGGCGTTGCGCTTGCGCGTGGCGGCGGCCTTCTTGGCCGCGGCCTGGCGCTTGGCCGCCCCTCCGGACAGGCGGTCCTCGACCTGCGCGACGGCGCGCTTGACGTCGGTCAGCGAGCGCTCAACCGCCTTGGCCGGCTTGCGGCGGCGATCGGTGGCCTGCGACAGCAGTTTTGCGGTGCGCTTGCGCAGGCCCTGGGCATGCAGGCGCTCGAAAAGGTCGTCAGTTCGGCTCTTTGCCATTGCATCTCCTCATTTCGCTTAGAGGTTCCGCTACCCCGAGACACCCTAGACCTACCGCGCATGCAACCCTGTGTGGATGGAACTCGGGCGAATCGGCGTGTGGACCTCCTACCGCCAGATCGGCGAGGAAAACGCGGGTGAGGCCGCGAAGCTCGTTGAGGATCTCGGTTTCGGGACGTTCTGGCTGGGCGGGTCCCCGCGGCTCCCCTCAGTGCGGCCGTTGCTCGAAGCCACCGACCGCCTCGCGGTCGCCACGGGGATCGTCAACGTTTGGAGCTACGACCCCGCGGAGCTGGCGGCCGAGTACGTGCAGCTCGCCGAGGAATTCCCCGACCGCGTGCTCGTCGGCATCGGGATCGGCCATCCGGAGGCCACGAGCCACTACGCCACGCCGCTTGCCGCGATGCGCGCGTTCCTCGACGGCCTGGACCAGGCCGACACGCCGCTGCCGCGAGACCGCCGCTGCCTGGCGGCGCTCGGGCCGAAGATGCTCGACCTCTGCAAGACGCGCTCGCGCGGGTCGCACACGTACTTCGTGTCAGCCGCGCACACGCGAGCGGCCCGGGCGCGGTTGGGCGAGGGCCCGCTGCTGGCTCCGGAGGTCGCGTGCGTGGTCGACACCGACGTCCAGAGCGCCCGCGAGAAGGCGCGCCGGTACGCGGAGCTGTATCTGGGCCTGCGCAACTACACGAGCAACCTGGTGCGTCACGGATTCAGCGACGATGACGTCGCCGGCGGAGGCTCCGACGCGCTGATCGACGCGGTCATCCCGCACGGTGATGCGGCGCAGATCGCCGCCGCGGCGCGCGACCATTTCGACGCCGGCGCCGACCACGTGTGCCTGCAGCCGGTCGGAGTCCGGGGGATCCCGCGCGACGAGTGGACCGCGCTCGCCGGCGCGCTTCTCAGCTCCGCTTGACCGCCTGCAGCGTGTAGGTCAGCGGCGCCCGCTCAGGGTGATCGGCGAGATGCCACTCGCCGTGCTCGTCCTTGACCATCTGGCCCGGCAGGGGCTCCCAAGGGACGCTGCGGTGCTCGACGAGCATCGTTAGATCCATGCCGGCGTCCAGCACCGCGGTGACGATCTCACCCAGCCCGTGGTTCCACTCGTGCGTGGTGTTTTGCTCGAACACGACATCGGTCTCGACGTACGTGCCGGGGTCGTCCCAGACCTGCGGCTCCTCGAGTTCGAAGTAGGGGTACTCGAGCACGAGCAGCCGATCGGGCCGCTCATAGCCGAGCGACCACAGAACAGGATGTCCCTCGCGGATGAAAAGGCGGCCGCCGGGAACGAGCAGATCGGCGACGACCTGCGCCCAGCGGCTGACGGACGGCAGCCAGCAGAGCGCGCCGATGCCCGTGAACACCAGGTCGAATGCGCCGGCGCCGAGCACGGAGACCGCGTCGTAGAGCTCGGCCTCGACGAACTCGACGTAGGGCCCGGCGCGGCGCGAGAGCTCGCGCGCCTGGGCAAGCGATGCGGGGGAGAGATCCAAACCCGTCATCTGAGCCCCCAGTCGCGCGAGCGAGAGCGTGTCGGTGCCGATGTGGCATTGCAGATGCACGCCCCGGAGCCCGTTGATGTCACCCAGCCGCGGGAGGTCGAAGCGGACGACCTCGCTGAGGAACGCCGGATCCTCGACGAAGCGCTCGAACGCGTAGTCCGGCGACGCGGCGTGCGCGGGCGCGCGCTCGTCCCAGCTGGCGCGGTTGAACTCGTAGTAGTGCTCCATTCGCGCCACGGTAGCGCGAGGCGGCTGCTCAGAAAACGTTGGTGACGCGGGCTACCTCGGCCAGCGAGGTCAGACCTCGCCTGACCTTTTCGATGCCGTCGTCGCGCATCGTGCGCATGCCGGTTCGAGCGGCGGACGCCGCGATCTCCGAGACGCTGCGGCGCTCGATCACCATCGCGCGGATCTCGTCGTTGAGCGGCATCACCTCGTAGAGCCCGAGGCGGCCCTGATAGCCGGTGTTGCCGCAGCGCATGCAGCCGACGGGCTCGTAGAGATCGACGCCCCAAAGGTTGTCGGCCTCGCGGACGGCGTCGGGGACGTCGCCGACGCGCTTGCAGTGCGCGCACAACTGGCGCGCGAGACGCTGGGCCACGACGCAGTCGATCGCGGCCGAAACCATGAACGGCTCGATTCCCATGTCGGTGAGCCGGCCCAGCGCGCTGGCGGCGTCGCGCGTGTGCAGCGTGGACAGCACCAGGTGGCCCGTGAGCGCGGCCTGGATCGCGATCTCGGCAGTCTCGCGGTCGCGGATCTCGCCGACCATGATCACGTCGGGGTCGGCGCGCAACATCGAGCGAAGGCCGATGGCGAAAGTGACGCCGGTCTTGACCGACACCTGCATCTGCTTGATGCCCACGATCTGCGACTCGACCGGATCTTCGATCGTGAGGATGCTCTTTTCGCCGTCGTTGACGACCGACAGCGCGCCGTACAGCGTCGTCGACTTCCCCGAGCCGGTCGGGCCGGTGACGAGCACCGCACCGTACGGCTTGGTGACCGCCGACAGGAACTTCTTGCGCTCCGAATCCTGCATGCCCAGCGACTCGAGCTCGCGGACCACTGCACGGGTGTCGAGGATTCGCATGACCACACCCTCGCCCTTGACCAGCGGAAGCGTCACCACGCGGACGTCGATGCGGCCGCCCTCGATCGTCACCGCGAGCCGGCCGTCCTGCGGCATGCGCTTCTCGGCGATGTCGAGGTTGGCCATGATCTTGATCCGGGAGATCACGCCAGGGGCCATTCGCCGGGCGATCGTCGCGGCCTGCGTGAGCACGCCGTCGATCCGGAACTGGACCTTCATGTCGCCGGCCTCGGGATCAAAGTGGATGTCGGACGCGCCCCGCTCGACCGCCTGGCCGATGATCGAGTGAACGAGCTTGACAATCGGGGCGTCTGAGTCCGGAGCGTCGGCAAGCTTGAGCTCGGTATCGGGTTCCTCCTCGACCTCGATGTCGGCGACGGTCTCGTCGAAGCGGTTCAAGCGGCTGACCAGCGCCGAGACGTCCTGGGCCCCTGCTGCGGCCGGCCTGACCTTCATCCCGATGATCATCGAGATCTCGTCGATCGTCAGCACGTTGGTGGGGTCGGCCATCGCCAGGATCACCGTGCCGTCGTCGAAGAAACCGACGGGAACCGCCTGGTAGCGCTTCGCGACCTCGAGCGTGACGAGGTTCACGGCGCCCATGTCGACCTCGAACTCCGACAGGTCGATGTAGTCGAGGCCGAAGCGCTCGGCCAGCGCGCGGGCAAGCTGGTCCTGGCGGATGTGGCCGGCGGCGAGCAGCTGCTGGCCGGTCGTCCGTCCCTGCTCGCGAGAGGCGTGGACGGCAGTGTCGACGTCGTCGCGGCGAGCGAATCCGAGGTCGACGACGATGTCGCCGATCAGGCTCTGTGAGCGGCCGCGCTTGGTGGGCGGAATCAGCCCCCGGGGGTAGTCGAGATCTTGGGAAGCCGCGGGATCGTCGACCGGCTCTGGAGCGGGAGGAGCGGTCGAGTCGTCGGCGGGCGCGGGTAGGAAGCTCATCACCTGTCCAGATCGGCAGCCTGGCGCAGACCTTGACTTAGCTTTCGTTACAGCGCGCCGAGGTTGCCCGCTTCGCGCATCTGTGCGGAGAGTCTTGACCATCCCGACGGCACGTCGATTCGAGCGCCCGGGCGAGGCGCGCCGCCGCCGGGGCGGGAAAGAGCACACCCACGAGCGCCGCGACGAAGGTGTGTGCGCTTGACATCGCATAGCGGCGACAAACGCACGCGCGTCGACCTGGGTCGATCCGTGAGTGCGCTTGTCCGTGCTCGCGGGGCCGCGGTCCTCTCCAGAAACGAGTCGCGCCCCGTGACCGGCGGAAATATGAGGCCGGTCTCTCGGGGCGCGCTCTGAGGGAGGAGAGGGTGTTGCAAACGCAATGATGACGAGGCGAGCTTTATTTGTCCAAGACGAGTATTTGAACAGATCTATAGGCTTTGCTTATGGATCTGCGACAGCTCAGATACCTCGTCGCGCTCGCCGACGAGCGCCACTTCACCCGCGCGGCCGAGCGCGAGCACATCGCCCAACCCGCGCTGTCGCAACAGATTCGCCGGCTCGAGGAGGAGGTCGGCGTTGCGCTCGTGGAGCGCACAACGCGGCGGGTGTCGATCACCGAGGCCGGGGAGTTGCTCGTCGCGCGGGCGCGGCGGATCCTGTCTGAGCTAAACGCCGCCGAGGCGGAGCTCGAAGCGCTGCGAGGGATCCTCACAGGCCATGTGTCGGTCGGCGCGATGCACACGATGGGGCCGGTTGACGTGTCGCTCGCGCTGGCGATCTTCCACCAACGCCACCCAGGCGTGGAGCTCACCGTGCTCGAGCAGTCCAGCGAGGAGCTCGCCGAGATGCTGCGCGACGACGTGCTCGACCTTGCGTACCTGTCGGTCACCGAACGGATCG
The DNA here is from genome assembly GCA_036000295.1 of Solirubrobacteraceae bacterium. Lineage (GTDB taxonomy): Bacteria > Actinomycetota > Thermoleophilia > Solirubrobacterales > Solirubrobacteraceae > Palsa-465. The sequence goes on along the minus strand of DASYFZ010000354.1, from coordinate 1,428 downwards.
AGAGCCACGGCCTCGGGCTGCACCAGCTCGTGTCCGAGGAGCTCGTCGTGATCCTGCCGCGAGCGCATCCGCTGGCCAAGCGATCGGGCGTGCGCATGAGCGAGCTCGCCGGCGAGCAGTTCATCAGCTACCGCGAGGGCTCGCGACTGCGCGAGATCCTCAATCGCGCCGCCCGCGAGGCGAGCTTCGACCCGCACGTGATGCTCGAGTCAAACGAGAGCCGGCGGATCCGCCGCCTCGTCGGCCGCGGCATGGGCGTCGCGATCCTGCCGCGCTCCGACACCGAGGGCGCCGGCGACGCGGACATCGCCGTGGTCAACCTCGACCAGCCCGCGCTGACGCGCGACATCACGCTCGCGTGGCGCCAGGGCCGGCGCCACCCGCCGGCGGTCGCTGAGTTCATCGAGCTGTCGCGGGACCTGTTCTCAGCGGGGTGACTGCGACAGCAGCAGCGCCCGTGCAGGCCCGCGCTCGGCCTCGAACACGTGCGGGACGTCGGTCGGAAACGACGCGTAGTCGCCGGCAGTGAGCTCTGTGATCCGCTCTACCGGGCCGGCGATGAGCTTCCCCTCGAGCACGAACAGGTGCGCGCGGGAGCCCACGGGCCTTGCTGCCAGCTCGCGGGCGTGGCCTGCGGCCAGCGCGATCTCCGCCACGCGCAGCGCCCCGTCCAGATCGAGCTCGTCGAGACCGCGCTGGGGGATGCCGTCGAGCTGACTGACGCGGCTCTGCGCGCCGCGCACGATGCGGATCTCGCCGAGCGGCAGCTCCTCGAGCAGCTCGGCAATCGAAACGCGCAACGCGCCGGCGAGCCCGGCGAGTGTGTCGACGGTGGGATTCGCGCGGCCGTTCTCGATGCTCGACAGCGTCGCCTTGCTGATCCCGGTCGCGCGCGCCAGCTCCGACAGCGACAGGTGGCGGGCGATCCGCAGCCGGCGGAGGTTCGCGGCGAGCATGCTCTGAATTGCCAGATGGTCTACCATAGAAAACGAAGCGTTCAGTTTATCGAACGATGCCGACGCCCCCGATCACCTTCTACTTCGATCTCGGCTCCCCGTTCGCATATCTAGCGGCCGAGCGCCTGCACACGCTGCTGCCCGAGCCGGTGCACTGGCAGCCGGTCCTGCTCGGGGGCCTGTTCAGGCTGACCGGCCGCAGCTCGTGGGCGCTCGGCGACTACCGGCGCCGTCAGGCGGGGATGGCCGACATCGAGCGCCGCGCGCTCGCATACGGCCTGCCGCCGATGCGCTGGCCCGACCCATGGCCGGCCGACTACCTGACCGCAATGCGCGCGACCACGTACGCGTTCTCGCTCGGGCAGGGGCGCGAGTTCACGATGCAGGCCTACCGCGACGCGTTCCAGCGCGGATCGGAGCTGAGCAAGGCCGACAACGTGCTGGAGTCCGCCGCACGCGCCGGCCTCGATCC
>DASYFZ010000251.1:0-4337 GCA_036000295.1 Solirubrobacteraceae bacterium | reverse complement strand
TCCCACTCCGACCATCCGGGCGGGACGTAGGTGTAAGGCAGCCCGGGGACGCTCCCCCTCTGCTGGCCATAGCCGTTGAGGTACTTGCCCATCATCGCCGTGCGGTAGCCGGCGTTCTGCAGCGCGACCGCGAACGTGTGCTCCTCCTCGCCGCGGTCGTAGAACTCGCGGAAGCCTCCGCGCCGGCCCACGTTGTTGAACACCTTCGTGTCGTGCGGGAAGTTGCCCGTGAAGATCGACGAGCGCGACGGACAGCACAGCGAGTCCGACACGAAGTAGTTGTTGAACGTCAGCCCGTCGCGCTGCATCGCCTCCACGTGCGGCATGTAACGCAGCAGGTTCATCGACAGGTCGTCGGTGAGGACGAACACGATGTTCGGCCGCCCCGTGGGCGCGACCAGGTCCCGGGGCACGCTCGCAGCCTGTGGGCGGGCTGCCTCGGAACCCTCCGAGCTGGCCGCCACGCCCGTGGCCAGGCTGGCCACCGCGACGAACGCGAGCCCAATCCGGAACACGCGCCCGCGCATCAGCCTCGGGCGCACGTCACCCGCCCCAAAGCTCCCAATCCATGCACACGCAGCCGCACCGCTCCGCTCACAGTACCCACGTCCGATCAGTTCGCGGCGACGTTCGCAAACCCTTAACCGCGGACGGTCAGAGAGCTAACAGGCCGCACACGGACCGCCCCGGAGCGTATCGACTCCGGGACGGCCCGATGCGGCCATCTCAATAACCCTGCGGCAGCTGCGAGGTGCCCGAGCCGCCGCTCTGCGGGAACGCCCCGCTGGTGCGCAGCACGTGGCCCTTGGAGTCCAGCGCCTGGACCTTGTAGGACTTGAACGACAGCGTTCCCAGCGGGATCGCGGTCTCGAAGCCGTTCTTGGTCTTCGTGGAGACGGTCGCGAGGTGCTTGGCGTCCTTGCCGCCGAGCACGCGCCACTTCGTCACCTGCGTCGATCCGTCCCAGCTCGCGTACACGGTGGTCTTGCCGCCGGACTTGCGCACCGCGCCGTTGGGTGCCCAGGAGGGGATGCCCGTCCACTTCTGGACGTACACGCGGTAGTTGACGTCGGGGTTGGGCCAGGCCGCGTCCAGCAGAACCTTGCCCGTCTTCGAGACCTCCGAGAACAGCGGCTGCGAACCCCAGCTGATCGCCACGTTGCCGTTCGAGAGCACCTGCGTGCTTCCGAGGAACGCCGCGTTGAAGTTCTTGCCGCGGCTGTAGGAGCTGACCAGCGAGCCCGTGTGGTTGGCGTTGTTCAGCTTCAGCACCAGCGCCGTCGTCGGGCCGATCGGCGGGGCGAACTTGCCTGCGCCGATGATGTTGCAGCAGGCGTCGTTGAACAGGCTGACCGTGTTGCCCGGCAGCAGCTGGACGTCGTGCTGGAACTGGAACTGGGCGTTGGACGGGAGCTTGTAGGTGCTGATCTTCTGGTTGCCGCTCAGCGTCCAGTCGACGTTGCCGGCGGAGTTGACCAGATACGCCGCCCACGTGTTACGGAAGGACGTCAGGAACGATCCGGCGCCGGTCAGCTGGATCGAGTTGATGTGGTAGGCGTCCCACGCGATGCCTGGCACCGGCGCGGGATGGGTCTGCGACTGCGTCAGCGGAATGTGCTGGAGCGCGTCCCATGTCTTGACGAGCTTGCCCGTCTTCAGGTCGTACTCCTGGACGGCAGAGTCAGACAGGGTCCCGTTGACCAGGCCCCCGAAGGCCGACAGGTCCATCTGGACGTGCTTGTAGGCGGTGACCCAGGCGTTGCCGCCGCTGATCACGAAGTCGTGCTCGCTGAGCACCCAACCGTCCTGCCCCTTGATCGTGGCGATCTTCTTGTAGTGCTGGTCGACGACGTTGAACTGACCGCTCGTGGTCTCGCCGACGCTTGAGATCAGACCCTGCCAGTAGGTCAGCACCGGCTTGCCGCGATAGCTCTGCTCACGCAGGTTGCCGGCGAGCTGGTTGGTGCCCACGGGGTTGAACCACACCGGCTGAAGCTTGTTGTCGAGAATCAGCGGTCCACCCTCGCCGACCATCGGCGCGCTGATGGTGAGGTTCTTGAAGTTCGCGACCATGAAGTAGCCGGGCGCGAGCTTGCTCGTGGCCGTGGGACGCAGGGTGCTGAGCTTGGGCGGGTGCAGTTTCGGAGCCGATACGAAGCTCCACGCGCCCTTCTTGGTGAACGCCCCTACAGGCGCCGCGGATGCTGCCTGGGCGCTGGCGGCGGCGACGGCAGCGATGCAGGCGGTCGCAGCGAGAGCCAGGCCAATTCTGGTCTTAATTTGTCGAAATAGCATTCTAAAAGCACCGTAACACGGCAATCGAGCAGATGTTGCGCTGCTGTGACAGGGTTTTGCAGCGGCGCTAAAATCGCTGCTTGCAGGGGTATTTCAGGGTGAGACGCGGCCGCTACGCACCTGCCTGCGGCCTTTCCTGGCAGGCCTCGCCGCGGTCAGCAGCAGACTCGTGAGAATTGCCGGGTCGCGGCGCACCCGTGCGGCTCTGTCGCCGTCGACAGCACCCCTCTTCACCAGCTCCAACTGGTCGGCGCTGTGCAGCTGACCAAGGCGACCCTGAGCGATCAGGCGCTCGTCGACCGCACCCAGGCGGCCCTCGAACACCGTCAGCACGGGCGTCCCCAGTGCGACCGCCTCGCGATTCATCGTCCCGCCGGCGGATACCACCAGATCCGAGTACGCGATCAGCGACTGGGCGTCGATTGCGCGATCGGGAACGACGAAGCCACCGGCCTGCGCGAGCTGCTCGCGCTGCTCGGGGGTGCGAGCCAGTACGACCGTTTGGGATCCCTTGAGCCTGTCGAGCACCTGCGCGAACAGGTCGTTCTCAAAGCGGTGATACAGCGAGACCTCCGGCGCCGTGCGCACGAGCGCGATCGGCTGCGATGCGTCGAGTCCGAGCTCTGAGAGCACACCGGGGTCGGGCTCGAAGTCCGCGAGGTAGTACTCCTCCTTGAGGCCCTCGTACGCGTGGATCTTGTCGTCGGCGCCGTAGCGGCGCAGGCGCTCTGGGGGAATCGCGTCAGGAACGACGACGCTGCGCGCCAGCCGGCAGTTGACGTGGTGCTGCACCGCCGCCCACTCGTAGTCGAACATCGTCGCCGACGGGATCCGCAGCAGCGCCGCGGCGACGGTGATGTCGTTGGAGCCGTGGCCGAGCGCGAGCTCGAAGCCCCGGCCCTTGGCCCAGCGGGTGAGCTCCAGCGAGCGCTCGCCGAGCCCTCGGGCCTTATCGAGCAGGTTGCCGCCGCGGTGGTGGCCGATCGCGGTGTGCTCGATCCCGAAGCGGTCGCAGAGGCCAAGCGTCTGCGCAAAGTCGCGGGCGGTGACCTGCACCTCGTGCCCACGAGCGCGCAGGTCGGAGATCACGGGCCGCATCACCAGCACGTGAGGCGAGTTGGTGAGGTCGATCCAGACCTTCAACTGGCCAGCGCGGCGAGCGCCGCCACGACCTCGGCGGCCTGCGAGGAAGTGAGCACGGGGCTCATCGGCAGTGCGAGGTTGTCGCGGCTGAGCTTGTCCGTGGCCGGGAGCGGCGCATCCGTCGCGTACGGTGCCATCGCGGCCTGACGATGCAGCGGCGTGCGGTAGTAGCCGCGTGCCCCGATGCCGCGATCCTTGAGCCCGGCGATCAGCTCATCCGCCTTTGGATGCGTGACCACGTACAGGTGCCAGGCGGGCTTGGCGCCACCCGGTACCGCCGGCGGGGAAACGTACTCGGCGATGCCGGCTTGCAGATATGCGTCGGCGGCCGCCCGGCGGCGATCGCACCAGTCGTCGAGCTCGGCAAGCAGGATTCGCAGGATCGCAGCCTGAAGCTCGTCGAGCCGCGAGTTGTAGCCGACGTACTCGAAGCTTTGCTTGTCGCGCGAACCGTGGAAGCGCAGGGCCCGCGCGAGCGCTGCGACCTCGTCGTCGTCGGTCGCGATTGCGCCACCGTCGCCGAACGCGCCCAGGTTCTTCGAGGGGTAGAACGAGAACGTCGCGGCGTCGGCGAGCGCGCCGGCGCGGCCGTCGCCCTGGCTCGCCCCGGCCGCCTGGGCCGCATCTTCGAGCACCGGCACACCGAGCTCGCGCAGCTCCTCCAGCGGCGCCGGCAGCCCGAACAGGTCAACGGCGACGATCGCCTTGGTGCGCGGCGTCATCACCGCCCTGACGGTCTGCGCAGTGACGTTGCGGGTGTCGGGGTCGACGTCGCAGAACACCGGCCGCGCCCCGGCCGTGACGGTCGCTTCGGCCGTCGCGTAGAACGTGAACGAGGGCACCACGACCTCGTCGCCCGGTTGCACGCCGAGCGCCCTGAGCCCGATCGTGATCGCGTC
>DASYFZ010000020.1:0-7773 GCA_036000295.1 Solirubrobacteraceae bacterium | reverse complement strand
TCCGTCGCGTCACCCGCGAGCATCACGTGGCGCCCTGCGTCGTCTACGCAGATCACAGATATGTGGCCCGGCGTGTGACCGGGCGTGTCCACGGCGACGATGCGTCCGTCATCGCTGAGCGGTCGGCTTCGCAGGAACGCGCCAAATGGCCCGCCGTCGAGCACGAACGGGTCGGGGTCGAATCCAGGCGGCAGCGGTTGACGGAGGAGGCGGCGCATGACCCGAGGCATCGGTGTGTGCAGGTACCGCAGTTCGGTCTCATTGATCAAAACTCGTCCGTGTACGTGGACGAGCCCGTCGATGTGGTCGCCGTGGGCGTGGGTGATCACCACCTCGGAGACGTCGTCGATGTCAAGACCAGCCGCAGCCATGACAGCCGGAAGCTCGTCGTTGCGCTTGACCTCCGGTCGCGCGAACGGCACGTTTCGCGCGTCCGCCGTCTCGCCGGTGTCGACTAGCCGCAGCGTGCCCTCATGCTCGATCGCCCAGCAGTGGATCGGAAGCGGGTCTGAGAACGGGCCGGGCACGAACAGGTCAAGCTGACGTCGCAGTCCGGGGCTCGGGAATAGGAAGCTGTGTTTGACGCGGATCGCTCCCGTGCTGAGGGCGTGGATCTTCATACGGCGTTCTCTCCTCGGGTCGTTGCGACCGGCGTCCTCGGTGAAAGCTCGGCCAGATCGGGCTGATCATTCACCGCGCCTGACGACCCTAAAGCACGGATCCTTCCAGCCGGCGGGTGGGTCCGGCGGTCGGCGGGTGGGTCCGACGGTCCTCCTGCGCCAGCGGCGGGCGCCGCTGGCGCATAACTATCTGTCGACTGTGGCTAGTGCCCCGCCGGCTAGGCGAGGTGCCAGGTCCGCCCGCCGTCCTTGGAGACGTATCGCGATGTGCTGCCCCCGCTCGGTGACCCGACAAAGGCGGTGATGTGGCCCTGGATATCGCGCACGACGGCGACCGGGACGCCAGTCGTGAACAGCGCGCTGTACCAGTGCTTGCCGCCATCGTTGGTCGCGTCGATCACCTGGCCGCCGCCCCATGCGAATACGGTCTTGCGGCTGACGGCGCCGATGAACGAAACGGAGAGCGGTGCCTGCGCGGCGTTCAGGTGCAGCGCCGGCCCGTAGGTCTTCCACGTCTTGCCACCATCGGCAGTTGCCACCGCATACTGCGCGCTCCCGACGGCCGCGAGCGCAAATCCGTGCTTGGCGTCGGTGAATACGCGCTGCCCAGACACGGCGGCCGCGCGTACGGAGCTGCCAGTGGCGAGCGTCCCTTTTCTGCGCGTGATCGGCGTCGCCGTGACGGTCTTAGGCGGCTTGGCCGCCGCGGTAGCGCGCGTCGCCGCGCCAGATACGCCGATGCTGCCCAATCCGAGCACAACGGCGACGACAACAAATGCCGCGACCAGCTTGCGCGGAGAAACGACAGATCGCATTTGACCTCCTCTGGGCCGTGCCCCACGTGGTGGCCGAAAGTGTGGCACGGGGTGCCCCCGTTTCCACAGTCCTTCGACCGGTTGCTCGTCCGTACAAACGGATCCGGTGGCTCAGTGTTCCGGGTTCACGGCGTGAAACTCAATCCGGTAGACGAGCGTGTCGTCGATCGGCCCGGCGTGCGCGGCGCGTCGGCGCAGCGTCTCTCGATCCGGCTCGCCCGCTCGTCGGACGTCGCGCCCGGTGATCGCCGCGAAACGGGATCACCTCGATCGCATCGATCTCGATCTCACCCGGACCGACGCGATAGCGCCCACCCGCCTTGACCGTGGGCTGCTTCCACAGCCGGACCGAGAGCGTGATGTCGCCGGCCACGACGTCGCCGTGCAATTCGCGGCTGAACTCCACGACCGGGACGCTACCTCGCTGCTAGGTCACGGCATCGTCCGCTACGTCGCCAGCGCACACATCGGCTAAGCAATGAAACTGGCGATCGCTCAGGCGCGGAGCGGTAGGTGTGCTCAAACGGTCAGTGCCGAAATGCCGGCGTCGCAGCACTCCCGATCCTGCTCGGGCGTGCCGCCGCTGACGCCGACAGCACCAATCACGCTTCCGTCGCCGTCTCTGATCACGATCGAGCCGGCGCCAGCAATCAGCGGTAACCGCGTCATCTGGCTGACGGCGGCGACGAACCCCGGGCGTTCCTGCGCGACCTCCGCTAGGACATGCCCATCCCGATGCCACACCGCGGCGCCCTGCGCCTTTGCTTCGGCAATCTGAGCGCTCAACGGCGGCGCGCCGTCCATCCGGTCGACTGCCTTAACCAGGCCGCCCTCGTCTACGACGGCGACGGTCACCGCGATCTCAAGCGACTCGGCGTGGCGCTGCGCTGCGTCGATGATCTTCCGCGCCTGCTCTCGGGAGATCCCCATCACAGCGCATTCTATGTTTGGACGCTAGGACTCGGTTCATGCTCCGAACAAAGGCGACTCGCTCACCGAACCGTGCTCGCGCTGGCGTAGAGCAGCCAATCGCTTCGGTCCCCTCAGCGTCCGATCTCGCGCGATCGCCCCGGCGACATGAGGCTCGTCAGCGGCTCCGGCTGGCCCGCGAGCGCTCTGCCACGGATCCGATCATTCGGGGGGCGGGACGGCGCACGGCCCGGTTCGTGGCATAGCACTGGCCCGGGATCGCTGGCGACCAGGATTCCTAGTCGCCGATGCGATCACCAGCTCCGTGATCGACGGATGACGGAAGCGATCGCCCGCGAGACGAGCTTTCCGCGCATTCCGAGACTGTCTGCTCGGGCGGACAGAGGCGCGTCCGAAACCAAACCAGGCCTTCGCCAACCGTCGCGAGTCGATCGAGCGGCTGCTCCACGCCTCGCGCGGCCACGCCTGCGCCGCGACTGCTCTCGCCGTGTGGCATCGGTCCGGGCGTGCACGATTGCTTGTGTGCGGTTTGTGCGCGACCTGTTCCTAGAGGCTCGGGTCGGAAGCCGCCGGAGGAGCGCTGCCCCCGCTGGATCTAGGGGCGCTGTGCGAGAGGAGGTCGCGCTGTCGACGAGTTGTTGATGGTTGCTGCCCGGGCGTATCATCGCTAGCGCAAATCGTGGGGCCGGTGACGTCGACCCGCCAGGGCCCAAGCCGAGGTGCTTATCCTTCGGCACGTCGGGCACGACACCAATGGGGTCGCGCCTCCCGGGCCAACGCGGAGTGTTTCCTACAAAGGAGAAGCGACCGCATGGCCATCTTTCAAGTGGAGAACGTCGTCGCGATCGCCGTCGATCGCGGCACGCGCGACGTGCTCAGGAACTGCCTTCGATCGGAGGCATATCAGCTGGAGACCTTTGAGGGCGTGATACACGGCTCCGACCAGGCGGCAGCGCACGAGGCACTGGCTCGTGCCGTGCATGTAGTCGACATGTTCGATCAGCTGGGGTGGGAGGACGACGATCCGCGTGAGCGCTACGAGATCACTGTGGCCCTCGACTCATTCATCCCGTGGCTGCGTGGGTGCAGGGCCGATTTGGCGATGAGCCTCGCCGACGAACTGATGTGTCTGCGCCTTATCGCCGCAGGCGACGGGGCGCACGACTCGGGCGGCCAGACGCAGAAGGAGATGATCGCCATGACGGATGACGACGTTTTCGGCTGGCGCAGAGAGCTGGAGGCGGTTGAGGCGTTGCTGAATCGCCTGGAGTCCGCTGCGGGAGTGGGCTGAGCCGAACCCCCGGGGCCGCGGCCCGCGCGCGCCGGTGACTCCGTCTGGCGCCGAGCAGTCACATTTTTTGGGCGTTGACGGCGCCCGGTACCCGCTGGTGCTCGCACCCGAGCCGTTAGAAGTGTCACCGAAGACTTGACCGGCACGTCCGCACGCTGAATCCGGATACCACCGCCCGATTTGGGCGCGTGGTATCCGGACAACACCTTGATACGGGTCGACTTGCCGCCCGTCTGTCCCAGGAGGGCACGAACGTCGCCTGGATTGATGGTGGGGATGAGACTCGGCGGAGCGCGATGCACGTGGACGCCTTCGACAGGCCTCGACTTCCAGAACCGGAGTCGTGTTGTTCTCCTGAGGCGTCACATTTGACGGCGACTACTGGCCCGAGATCTTCCACAGAGCCTTGAATTGCTGCAGAGCGTCCGTCGGGTAGTTCCACTCTGTCATGGACCCGACATTCGCCTTGGTCAACAGCTGGGTCGCCTGACCTCCCTCCTGAGCTTGCGGGATGGGCAACCCTTCTGCGTCGCGGAACATGGCGTCAACCACCTGCAGGGTCGCGTACGGTGACGAGTAACCGGTCCACGCCGCTTCGTTGCCACTGCGCAACGCGGCGAGCCCAGCCGGGTCTGCCGCTTCACCGATAACCTTGACCTTTGACAGGCCGGCGGCAGCGAGCGCTGACGTAATGCCGGTTGCGAACGGACCGTCGTCGAAAACGACGTAGTTTGCCGACGGGTTTCGCTTCAGCGCCGATATGACTGTTGGGACCAGCTGACCAGAGGCAAGCTGGGGAAGGGTCACGTTTGTCGTCGTGGTGGTGCACCCTGGGCACAAGGCCTTTACCCTCGCCGTGAATGCGTTGGTGAATGTGTCGAGAATCGCGTAGCCCGGCACGTGCTCGATCACTGCGTTGCCCTTGCCGTTGGAGTTCGAGACGAAGTAATCCGCCATGAGCTTGCCCTGCGTACTGTTATCGGCACTCGTGTTTGCGATCACCGGGGGCTTGACCGCGATTGGATACACGGCCGTCACGGCGAGCTTCGCACCGGCCTGCTCTACCTGCTTGAGGGTCGCCGGGGCTACGGGGATCCCCGCCTCGACGATGTAATTGGCGTGCTTGGTCAGCGCAGTGTCGACGGCGCTGTTGAATGTGGCAGGGTTGGCCGGGTCATAGCTCACTACCGCGTAGTTCCAATGCGCGAGCTGGGCCAGCTGGGCGACTGTCTGTTGGATTTGCACGTTCTGGGGCTGAGGAGTCCCCAGGACAACGACGGTCTTGCCGGGCGGTGGCGCGGACTTGAGCGGTGTGCTGATGTTAATCTTGGCGGGGGCGGCCTCGTACGTTTTCAGTGCCGCTGTTGCCGTCGCCACGCCGCCGCCGGTCGCGCTCGCGTTAGTCGCAGATACAGACGATCCGGCGGAGCTCGACGAGCTCGATGATCCACAGGCTGCCACGGCAATACTGAGGCCGGTTGCGGCCAAGAGAGCTGTGACGCGGCGAGAGCGTCGCAACACGCGTCCGCTGACCTCGCGCCTCGAATTGTGCTGCATGTCCCTCTCCTCTGTACTGATGGGATTGGTGGTGTCGGCCAGATGGCCGATGAGGGGCCCCTGGAACTCCCGGTCGGGGCACTAGGCGGCTTCGATCCTCGCCAGGCACAGTAGCGAGTCACAAGACAGTCTGTCAAGTGTAAAGCGAATGTGCCTACTGAATCGGCTATGATCTGCGGCGATGGCGACAAGCGACCACACCGGCAGAGGCGGCTCGCTGCGCGACGAGCAGAAGCGCATGACTCGTCGGCTCTTGATCGAGGGCGCAGTCACGGCGTTTGAGCGCAAGGGTTATGCCGCGACCACGATCGAGGACATCGTGGCGGAGGCCAACGCGAGCCGGGCGACGTTCTACCTCCACTTCAAGAGCAAGGCCGACGTCGTGCTGGTGGTCGCGCGGACGCTCGGCCGGCGCTGGCGGGAGCTGTATCTCGGGCTCACATCGGGCGGTCCGCCGTCGCGCAAGGACCTGCACGAGTGGATCGGCTCGATGGTCGACAACTACGCCACGAACCGCGGAAGCCTGAAAGCCCTGGATCAGGCGGAGGCGATCGAGCCTGAGGTCGCCGCGGTGAGACTTGACAACCACAACGAGTCGATCGCGGTCATCGCCGAGTCGATCCGACGGTGGTATGGCTGCGGCGAGGAGGAGGCGCGCGTCCGCGCCGCTCTGCTCCTGGTGCAAATCGATCGGTTTCTCTACTTCTGGATCGTCAACGGCATCCCATTCGACCGCGAGCGCGCCGTTGGCACGCTCACCGACCTGTGGGTCTCGATGCTCGGGCTGAGCCAGACCTAGCCACGCGAGACCCGCAGACGGCTTGACGGGTCAATAGACATAGCGTATAGTGACATGACGGGCTGCCGCCACACGAGCTTCATCAAGAGCTAGCGGGGGCGCCAAACGTCAATGCACGACGCTGGGCTTTGCCAAACGCGCCGTGATTCATGAAGAGGAGCAGCCAGCCGTGGGCGCGAGAGCCGCAATCGCAGGGCTTGGGATCACCGACATGGGGAAGGTCTTCGGCCGCACGGTTTCGGATTTCGCGGGCGAGGCGATCGCCCTGGCGCTGGAAGATGCGGGCCTGCAGGCACGTGACCTCGATGGGTTGCTGATCAATGGCAACCAGTCCGAGGAGATGGCGCCCAGACTGCAGTTTGCGCTCGGGCTCGTCGATCTGACGCTGGTCAACACGATGAGCGCGTTCGGATCGAGCGCGGCGACGATGCTCCAGTACGCGGCTTTCGCGATCGAGAGCGGGCAGGCGAACGCGGTGGCGTGCGTGTATGCCGACGCGCCGTTGGCGGCGGGCGAGTCGATCTCGCAGTCGGTCTACGGCGGAACGCGGTTCAACGCACCGGGACTGGCCGGACTGCGGTTTGCCTACGGCGACTACGGGCCCGCCAACTCGATGTACGCGCTGGCGCTTCGGAGACATATGCATCTGTTCGGGACCAACCACGACCAGCTCGGGACGATCGCGGTCGGGCAGCGCGAATGGGCGCGGATGAACCCACGGGCGCAGATGCAGAAACCGATGACGCTCGAGGACTACCACGCCTCCCGCTGGGTCGTGGAGCCCCTGCACCTGTTCGATTGCTGCGTGGTTTCCAACGGCGCCGTCGCGGTGATTGTCACCTCCGCGGAGCGGGCGCGGGACTTACGCCAGCCGCCGGTGTACCTACGAGGTTTCGGGCAGTGCGCGCCGGGTGATCCGGGACGGACCGACCGTGAGCCGGCGGTCCACACAGGCGCCGGGAAGTCCGGGCAGCTGGCGCTGGCGCAGGCGGGGATCGAGCTCTCGGACGTCGACGTGCTCGAGCTCTACGACTGCTACACCTACACCGTCCTGGTGACCCTCGAGGACTACGGATTCTGCGAGAAGGGCGACGGCGGCGTGTTCGTCGCAGACGGCAAGCTCGGCCCCGGCGGCTCGTTGCCCTGTAACACCGGCGGTGGCCAGCTCTCCTCCTTCTACATGTGGGGCTTTACGCCGCTCTCGGAGGGCGTGATCCAAGCACGCGGTCAAGGGCGCGAGCGGCAGATCGGCAAGCACGACCACGTTCTCGTCTCCGGCAACGGAGGCACCCTGAACTTCCACTCAACGACGATCCTCAGCAAGCACGACGGATAGGAAGCCATGACCACGACCACCACGCCCGCCAAGGCGGTACCCGTTCCCGACGAGGCCAGCGCTCCGTTCTTCGATGGCGCGCTCGATGGCGAGTTGATGCTGCTGCGCTGCCCGGTCTGCGCCACCTACCAGTCGCCGGTCGCGTACATCGGCGTCCCGCTGCGCGCCCGCTGCGTGACCTGCTTCTCCGGGGAGCTCGAGTGGGCTCCTTCGAGCGGTAACGCCACGCTTTACAGCTTCGTGCTCATGCACCAGCTCTACGACGAGGCGTTCGCTGCCGAGATTCCATACAACATCGCCGTCGTCGAGACCGAGGAGGGCGTGCGGCTGACGAGCCAGGTGGTCGACTGTCCGAACGAGCGGCTCGAGATCGGGATGCCGCTCGAGGTGACGTTCGAGCGGATGAGTGACGCGGTCGCTGTCCC
>DASYFZ010000181.1:0-2923 GCA_036000295.1 Solirubrobacteraceae bacterium | reverse complement strand
GGATTCCAAAAGGCCAAGCTCAAGTTCGGCTCAGACACTGTGGAGTGCGGCTTCAACCCGCAGGACTACACGATCTCCAAGACCAATCTGTGGACCTACAAGCCCAACCAGGGTGAGGACACGCCGAAGCCCGAGTTCGGCGGCGGCATGCCGATGACCTACAAGCTGTCGCTGCTGCTCGACGCCTCGCTCCTGGGTCCTGACAAGAGCATCAAGGACGACGCCAACAAGCTGATGGCGGCGATGCATGGAAACCACAGCGCGCCGCAGTTCATCGAGTTCAGCTGGGGCTCGGTGACGCTGCCCAAGGCAGCACCCGTCTCGATCTCAATCCGATATGCGCTGTTTCGCCCCAACGGCGAGCCCGTCCGGGCATTCGTCGACCTCGAGCTTGCCCAGGCCGAGGAGACCAGCCCGCCCGGGAAGGCGCAGAACCCGACCACTCGGGCGATCACCGGACTTCGGGCACACACGGTTCGCGACGGCGACTCGTTGCAGTCGATCGCCTACCAGGCCTACGGCGACGCGACGCGATGGCGACCGATCGCCGAGGCAAACGGCATCGACAACCCGCTGCGGTTGCGCCGCGGCAGTGAGCTGACGATCCCGAGGCAGGCCTCGTGAGCGCGACCAGCACCGAGCGCTATGTGTCGCTGTACACGATCCTCGTCGACGACTCGGAGATCGACGCCGATCTGAGCCGCCGTATCCGCGAGCTGCGAATTCAGAACTACCTGCGCCTGCCCGACACGTGCACGGTCGCGGTGTCGTTTCCCAAGGGCGAGCCGGGGCAAGGCGAGCCGATCGACCAGAGCCCATTCGAGATCGGCGCCCCTTTCGAGGTCCGACTCGGCGCCCGCGAGGAACTGACGACTTCGACTGTGTTCGAGGGCGAGATCGTGACCCTCGAACCACGATGGGGCGCGGGTGGAGTCGAACTACTGGTGCGCGCCTACGACCACTCGCACGTGTTGATGCGATCGCGCAGGGTACGGACGTTCCAGAACCAGACGTCGAGCGACATCGTCTCCAAGCTCCTGACGGAGGCCGGCTTTCAGGGCCAATGCGATCCAAGCGGCGAGCCGCACGAGTTCGTCCAGCAGGACAACGAGACCGACTGGGAGCTGATCTGGCGACTGGCCGATCGCAGCGGGATGGAGCTCGTGATCGATGGCCGGAATGCATCGCTTCGCAAACCGACGGCCGAGGGCGCGATCGAGCTCGAGTGGCCCAAGACGCTGCGGTCATTCAACCCCCGCGTCACCGCGGTTCAACAGGTCGACGAGGTGACGCTACGTGCCCAGGACCCGAAGACCAAGCAGGCGATCGACGTCAGCGTCTCCAGCCCTCAGCAGGTTGCGGAGATCGGCCTGGATCGTGCGACCTTCGCCGACGCGTTCTTTGCAGCCAGGACGCATATCGCCACGGAGCCGGTCAAGAGCCAGGCCGAGGGAACGTCGGTGGCCCAGGCGAAGCTCGACCGGCTCGCAAATGCCTACGTTGCGATCGAGGCGTCGACGCCCGGCAACCCGAGGGTCAGGGCGGGCGCGAGCGTCAAGATCAGCGGTGTCGGCGAGCAGTTCAGCGGGACGTATCCGGTAACGCAGTCAGTCCACGTTTTCCGCGGCGGCAGCACCTACGAGACCTCGTTCTCGAACGTGCCGAACAACACGCTGCTCGCGGCGACCGGGTCGGGCCATCGGGCCGGGCCGGCGAGCTTTGGCAGCCAGCTCGTGCTCGGCGTGGTGACCAACAATCAGGATCCCGAGAAGATGGGCCGGGTGCGGGTCCGGTATCCGGCGCTCTCGGCGGACGTGGAGGGAACGTGGGCCCGAATCGCCACGCCCAGCGCCGGCAACGAGCGCGGCGTGCTGATGCTCCCGGTGGTCGGCGAGGAGGTGCTCGTCGGCTTCGAACACGACGACACCACGCGACCCTACGTGCTGGGCTCGCTGTTCAACGGACAGGACACGCCTGGCGACGACCTCTTGCACGGACAGGACGGGTCGTTCGTCGTGAAGAGCAACAAGCAGATATTGGCGGCGTCCGAGGAGGACCTCTCGCTCACGAGCCGCGGCAAGACGCTGATCGAAGCGGCCAACAACCTGACGATCACAGGCCACGCGGAGATCGAGATCGGCGGCTCGACGAAGGTGACAGTGAAATGCGGCGACACACAGATCCAGCTCTCCAGCGCGGGAGTGCAGATCAGCGGCCAGATGATCACGCTCGGGTGAACACATGGCGACGTCTGACATCCTCGGCTCGGGCTTGGCGTTCCCGCTGAGCGTCGATCGACGCGGCGCCCTGGCACTCGTCGGCGGACGCGACGACATCGAACAGGCGCTGATCCTGATCCTGGGGACTGCCCCGGGCGAGCGTCCGATGCGTCCCGAGTTCGGATGCGAGATCCACGATCTCGTGTTCGACACGATCGACGCCGAGACCGTCGGCCGGATCGAGACCGCGGTTAACGCGGCGCTCCGCCGCTGGGAGCCGAGGATCGAGGTGCGCGCGATCGACTTCGACCTGGCCCGCAACGCCGAGGGCGTAATCGAAGTGGTCATCGGATATCGGATCCGCGCCACCAACGAGGAGCACAACCTCGTGTACCCGTTCTATGTGATTCCGGCGGAGGAGACCGCGTGAACCACCTGCCGGACATCGTGTTGGACGACCGCCGCTTCCAAGAGATCGTCTCGGAGGCGCGCATGCGGATTGCGCTCAGCTGTCCGGAGTGGACCGAGCACAACGTCTCTGATCCGGGGATCACCCTGATCGAGCTGTTCGCATGGATGACGGACATGCTCATCTACCGCCTCAATCGCGTGCCCGACAAGCTGCACGTCGCGCTCCTGGAGCTGCTCGGAGTCCAGCTGCACGGGCCCACGGCAGCCCGGACGCAGATCCGCTTCCGGCTTGC
>DASYFZ010000155.1:0-3312 GCA_036000295.1 Solirubrobacteraceae bacterium | reverse complement strand
GACGACGATCGACGCTGCCCACGCGGTGGACGACCACCTGGCGGATTCGCTCGTCGCGCTCGAACTCCGGCAGGTTCGGGCCGCGGCGACGATCGCGGATCTTGGCTCCGGTGCCGGACCGCCCGGGCTGCCGCTGGCGATCGCGCTCCCGCAAGCGGAGGTGTCGCTGGTCGAGAGCTCGATACGCAAGTGCGAGTTCCTGGAGCGCGCCCTGCGGGCATGCGATCTCGGCAACGTCGAGGTCGTCCCCGCCCGAATCGAGGAGTGGAACGCATCCGTGGACGTGGTCACGGCAAGGGCTCTGGCTCCGCTTGAGGTTGTGGTTGAGTACGCCGCACCGCTCTTGAAGATCGGAGGTACGCTCGTCGTCTGGCGGGGCCAGCGAGAGCCGATCGATGAGGCAGCGGCCGCGAAAGCCGCGGAAATCGTCGGAATCAGAGCTGGCGAGATACGCTCAGTGCAGCCCTACCCGGCCGCGCAATATCGCCACCTACACCTGATGTCGAAGGTTATGGATACCCCCTCGCGCTTCCCTCGGCGCCCGGGGATTGCAAGGAAGCGCCCGCTGGGTTCCGCGAAGGGCTGATCTGACCGCCGACGGCGCTAGCTTCACGGACATGGGGACCGTCTACGCGATCGCAAACCAGAAGGGCGGCGTCGGGAAGACCACGACCGCAGTGAACCTCGCCGCGTGCGTCGCGGAGGCGGGTTATGAGTCGCTTCTCGTCGACATCGACCCGCAGTCGAACGCAACGATCGGTCTCGGCATCGGCAAGGATTCCGCGACGACGGTCTACGACGTGCTCCTGGGCGAGGCGGCGCTGTCCGACGTGGTCGTGCCCACCGAGATCGAGCACCTCTGGCTAGCGCCCGCCGGCCCCGACCTCGCCGGCGCGACCGTCGAGCTGCCGCGCATGGCAGGCTCGGAGATGCGGCTGCGCGAGGCCTTGGGCGGCGTGCGCGAGCGCTATGCGTTCACGCTGCTGGATTGCCCGCCGTCGCTGGGCCCGCTGACCGTCAACGCGCTGGTCGCCGCCGACCGCGTGATCGTCCCGGTCCAGTCCGAGTACTTCGCGCTCGAGGGCCTCGCCGGACTGCTCGACACCCTTTCGCTCATCCAGCGCGAGCTCAATCCTCGCCTAACCGTCGCGGGCATGCTGCTGACGATGCACGACGGGCGCACGCGGCTGGCGCAGGAGGTCGAGCGCGAGGTTCGCGAACATTTCCCCGAACTGGTGTTCGATACCGTTATCCCCCGCAACGTGCGGGTGGGCGAGGCGCCGAGCTTCGGCAAGCCCGTTATCCATCACGATCCGCACTGCGCGGGAGCCGACGCGTACTTCGAGCTGGCAAAGGAGGTGGCCGCCCGTGGCTGAGAAACAGAAGGGGATGGGCCGGGGTCTCGCCGCGATCCTGTCGGTGGCGCCGCGCGACGACATGGAAGAGCTGCGGCATGTGCCGCTCGAGCTGATCTCGCCCAGCCCGCATCAGCCAAGGCGCGCGTTCGAGGAGGAGCCGCTCCTAGCACTTGCGGAGTCAATCAAATTGCGTGGCGTGCTCCAACCGGTGCTCGTCCGCCCATTGGCCGGCGGCCGCTACGAGCTGATCGCCGGCGAACGTCGCTGGCGCGCGGCTCAAGTCGCCGAGCTCGAGACGATCCCCGCAATCGTCCGCCATCGCGACGACGCCGCCTCGCTCGAGATGGCGCTGATCGAGAACATGGCCCGCGAGGACCTCAACCCGGTCGAAGAAGCGCGCGCGTGCGCCGCCCTGGTCGAGGAGCTGGGTCTGACGCGCGAGGACGTCGGCCTCCGAGTGGGTCGCAGCCGCGTAACCGTCTCGAACCTGATTCGCCTGCTCGACCTCCCCGACGACGTCCTCGAGCTGCTCGAGCGCGGGGACCTGAGCGAGGGTCATGGCCGGGCACTGCTGCTCACCGACGACCACGCCCAGCGCCGGAGCCTGGCACGCGCCGCGGTCGCCGGTCGGTGGTCGGTCCGCGAGCTCGAGTCCCGCGCGCGCAGCGCCGGCGCAGAGAACGGATCGGCCCAGGCCAAGCGCCGCCCCCGCATCCGCCGGCCGCTTCACCCCGACCAGCAGGCGGCCGTCGACCAGATCTCCGACAGCTTCGCCGTCGCCCTCGGGCGCGAGGTCGAGGTCGCGCCCGGGAGGGGCTCGAGCTACCGAATCGAGCTCACGTGCGAGTCGCTGGACGACGCGCTCGAGCTGGCCCTGCGCCTTCGCACGCGCGCCGCGGCGTAGCTCTAGAATCGCCTCAGCCGGGCGATTAGCTCAGTCGGTTAGAGCGCTTCTCTGATAAGGAAGAGGTCCCAGGTTCGAGTCCTGGATCGCCCATCGCGCCGAGCTGACGGTGTGTTCACTCAACTGGGCGCGCTGAATGGCTTGGACGTCCCGAGCACCTTGCCACCCGAGTCCAGCGCCTGGACCTGGAACGCCTTATAGCTCTGGCGCAGCGTGATCGGCGTCTCAAAGCCCGACCTGTCGGCGGTCCCGATCCCGGTCAGGCTGTCAGCGCTGGCGCCGGCCAGGACCCGCCACGACGCGACCTTAGTAGCGCCGTTCCAGCTCGCATACACGGTGGCCTTGCCGTTCTTGACGTGGGCGGCGCCGACGGGCGGGTATTGCGGCAGGCCGACCCACTGCTCGACCGTCGCGCGATACGTGATGTCGGGTCGCGGGAGGACGACGTCGAGGGTCATCTTGCTCGAGTTGTCGAACATCGAGAAGTTCGACTGCGAGCCCCAGCCGACAAACGCGCCGCCGCCCGCCAGCGGCTGTGTGCTGCCCATATAGTCGGCGTCGAAGTTGCTCCCGTGCGTGTACTCGGTGGCGAGTGTCGCGGTGCGGGCCTGCTGATCGAGCTTGAGCTCGAGCCCGCGTGACGCCCCGGTCGGGTCGACGTAGGTGCCGCCGCCGGTGATCTGGCAGCAGTGGTCGTCGAACATCGAGACCGTCGAGTCGGGATGCAGCGTCACGTCGTGCTGCCACTCGAAGCCCGCGTGCGGGCCGAGCTTAAAGCTCGAGTGCTTGCCGCCGAGCGTCCACTCGATCTTGCCCGAGCTCGTGTCGACGAGGTATGCGGCCCACGTGTTGCGCATCGACACAAGGAACTTGCCCTGGCCGACGAGCTGGATCGAGTTGACGTGGTATGCGTCCCAGGGGAACGCGTTGGTCGGCAGGGACGCGCGGGAGTCATTGAGCGGGATGTGGTCCAGCGCATCCCAGGTGTAGAGCAGCTTGCCGGTCGACAGGCTGTACTCCTGCACCGCCGAGTCGACCAGGGCGCCGTTG
>DASYFZ010000009.1:0-1713 GCA_036000295.1 Solirubrobacteraceae bacterium | reverse complement strand
TCATGTGCGTTCTTTAGTAGAAGGTTAGGTTTCTGTTAGGAGTGCACCTGGGTAGCCGCCAGGGTGCAATGTCGGTCCAGGCGCGATAACCGGATCCAGGCGCGATGACCCTTTCAGGCGTTGAAGCGGTCGCCGCTGTGGCGCTCCTCCAGGGCGCGCTCGTGGCGCTGCCCAGAGGCGACGCGCTCGGTTCGCTGCGTCGCCTCCGTTCCCCGGCCTGGGCGATGGTTCTACCCGGTGCAATCGTGGTCGGAACGCTCGCGCCACTTGGCGTGCACGGGGTCGCGTTGGGCCTGATCGTGATGGGCACGCTGGCGACGCCGCCGCTTGCCGCCGTCGCCGTGGTCGCGGTCGCCCGCGGGCCCCGCACCGCCCTCATTGCGCTGGCGATCGCCGCGGGGCTGCTCGCGATGCTGCCCGGCGGCTTGGGCGGGGACATTTCGACGACCATCCTTACGGCGTTCGGTGCGCTCGCGCTCGGGTCTGCGCTCGCACGGCTGATCCCCGGGACATGGCTGCTCGTCGGCCTTGCGTGCATGTGCGCTGCCGATGCCACGCTGCTCCAGGCCGGCTTGGGCGGGCCTGCGGCGGCGGCTATCGCCAACGCTGCCGGCCAATTCCACGGCCCGCTGTTCGACCAGGCCCACATCGGCGGGATCGTCGTCGACTACCCGGATCTCGTGCTCGCCGCGCTCCTCGGGAGCTTTGTCGCCGGGCAGCGCCAGCAATGGCACGCGGCGGCGCTCGTGACCGTGCTGGCGGCGGCCAGCATGGTGTTCACGCCGGTCAACACAATGTTTCCAGCGACGATTCCGGCAGCGGTGACGTTGATCGCACTGCGCGCGCTGAGTCTCCTCAGGCGCCCGGCGGTCGCGGCGCTGAGGTCGCAGTCGGGGCTGAGGTCGCAGTCGGCGCTGACGTCGCAGTCCGCGGTGAGCGAGGCTACTGCTTAGGCTGCGAGCGACTCGAGCGCCCGGACCAGCAGGTCGACTTCGTCGGCGGTGTTGTAGTGGATGAAGCCGAGCCGCACCGAAGCGTCGTCGTAGCCGAGGCGCTTGTAGAGCCCCAGCGAGTACCAGGAGTCGTGCGCCCACACGCCGATGTCCTGCTCGGCGAGCCTCGCCGCGACCTCGGTTGCCGGCACTCCCTCGACGTTGATCAGGAACGTCGGCACGCGGCCCTCCATCCCCGGCAGGCCGTAGACCGTGACCGCGTCTGAAAGCCCGTCCAGGAAACGCTGACCCAACCCGCGCTCGTAGGGCACGATTGCCTCAAAGCCGCCGATCGAATCGAGGTAGTCGATCGTGGCGTTGAAGCCGGCGAGCAACTCGTACGGCTGGGTCCCGGTCTCGAACCTTCGGCCCAATGGGTTCATCGGGGCGGGTCGGACCTTGTAGGGCCGCCACGTCTCCATCAGCGAAGCGCGGCCGTAGGCGACGCCGAGATGGGGTCCGCAGTACTTGTAGGGCGAGCAGATCAGCACGTCGGCGTCGATCGCGCGCACGTCGATCGGCTCGTGCGCCGCGTAGTGCACCGCGTCGACCCAGGCAAGCGCGCCCGCTTCATGCGCCATCGAGCACACGCGCGCGGCGTCGACGATCGTCCCGACTGCGTTCGACGCCCAGGCGAACGCGACCACGCGCGTGCGCGGGTTCAGCTTCGCGGCGAGGTCGTCGTAGTCGAGCGTCGTGTCGTCGCGCAGCTCGATCGACT
>DASYFZ010000033.1:0-15536 GCA_036000295.1 Solirubrobacteraceae bacterium | reverse complement strand
CACACGACGTCGTTCACGCTGCTTGCGTGCCTGTCGCTGGCGGTGACCGGCGGCGTGCTGTTCACGCTGCTCGGGATCTTCGACGTCAGACCGCGGCTGTCGGTCGCGCTGGTGGTCGGGCTGGTGCTGTCGCCGGCGGCGCTGGTCGTGATCCTGCGCCACGGCCGCAACGTCGACCCGGAGTCGCTGCTGGTGCTGACACTCGGCACGCTGTTCATCGTGCGCCGCCAGAAGCTGGCGCTCGGGATCACGATGCTGATCGGCGCCACGGTGCGCGAATCGAGCCTTTTCCTGATCCCGTTCGCCTACGCGGTGTGGGCCGAGCGGCTGTTCGATCGCCAGGCGTTGAAGGACACGGCGATGGTCTCCGCGCTGCCGGCGATCCTCTACCTGTTCATGCGGACCTCGATCGACGCCCGCGGCAAGGAGTGGCCGGGGAGTTTGATCTCAGCCCGGTGGCACGTGATCAAGGAGGCTTTGGGCGGCGGCGGCTGGAAGGTCGAGGCGCGGCGGATGGCCTACGTGTTCGGGCCGATCTGGGTGGTCGCGCCGTTCGCGTTGCTGACGTTGCGGTTCGCGCGGCGCAGTCTCGTGCTCGTGGCGCTGTGCGTCGTGTCGATGACGTTCGCTTTGGATTGGGGCCGCGTGATCTTCCTGGCGGCGCCGGTGTTCTACATCGCCGCCGGACATGTGATCAAGGACCGGCGGCGGCTGGCGATCGCGACGGTGACGCTGCTGCTCGCGATGGACCTGGGGTACGCGATCTACATGCAGGCCTACGGCGTCAAGCACGGGCTGGATGCGCCGTTGGTGCCGACTGAGCGGGTGTACTGACGCTGGCTTTGCTCGGGCCCGTTTGACGGCCCATTGAGTAGGGGCATGGAGGGGGTGCCTGGGGTGCATGACGCGACAATCGCCCGCAATCGGCCGAAGCGTGTCGTGTGGCGCACCGTCTAGGTGCATGGCTCGACAGGCTTCCCCCTGCTCGGCGCCATTGTCGCGTGATGCACCCTCGGCGGCAGCGGACTCGCCCCCTATCCCGTTCCTTCAGTGAGGTTTTTCGGGCCAGGGGACCCGCCCGCCGAGGCTCAGGCCCGGGTGAACCGCCGCCCCGCCACCGGCGAGACGTCTTCATCGAGTCGCGCGGCCTCTGCCTCCATGCGGGCGATCCGCTCGGGCGTCATCGCCGTGGCGTCCTCGTTCTCCGACAGCCACTGGCGGGCCTCGGCGGCACGCTCCTCGTCAAGGACGACCTTCTTGCCGGCCTCGTAGTAGCGGTCGATCTCGGCGAACAGCTCGTCTACCAGGCGTTCTGTCGGCACCTTCTTCAGCGGCTCGCCCCGGGAGTAGATCATTCCCATGTCCTTGGCGCCGGTGATGCCGAAGTCGGCGTGGCGCGCCTCGCCGATCCCGTTCACCGCGCACCCGAGCACCGATACCTCAATTGGATCCTCATAGTCCTGCAACCGCCGCTCCACCTCGGCGACGACCGAGTCCATGTCGAATTGCAGACGTCCGCAGGTCGGGCAAGCGATCAGCACCGGACCGCGCTCGCGGAGCTTCAGAGCCTTGAGGATCTCCCACGCGACCTTGACCTCTTCCTCGGCGTGGAAGGTCGACAGCGAGATCCGGATCGTGTCGCCGATCCCGTCGGCCAGGAGCGTCCCGAGCCCGACTGCCGACTTCAACGATCCAGACCACTTCGTGCCCGCCTCCGTGACGCCGAGGTGCAGCGGATACGGAATCCGCTCCGCCAGCAGCCGGTTGGCGGCGATCGTGTTCGGCACCGAGGTGGACTTCATCGACACCTTGAAGTTCTGGAAGTCCAGGCGCTCCATCAGCTCGACCGTCTCGACGGCCGCGGTCACCAGCGCCTCGACCGGGTTGTCGTACTCGAGCTGACGCAGGTGGGCCGGCAGCGAGCCGGAGTTGACCCCCACGCGCAGCGATGTGCCCAACTCGGTCGCACGCGCCGTGACCTGGGCGACCTTGTCCGGGCCGCCGATGTTGCCGGGGTTCAGGCGGACGCAGTGGGCGCCGGCGTCCAGGGACTTCAGCGCCAGCGTGTAGTTGAAGTGGATGTCGGCGATCACGGGGATCGGCGAGTCCTGCACGATCTGTTTCAGCGCCTCGGCGTCCTTCTCGCGAGGGACCGCGACGCGGACGATGTCGGCGCCTGCCTCCGCGACCCGTCTAACCTGGTCCATGGTCGCCCGGAGATCGGCTGTTTCGGTCTTCGTCATGGTCTGCACGGCGACCGGTGCACCACCGCCGATTGGCACGCTGCCGACGTGAATCTGACGTTTCGAAGCCACGTCGCCAGTGTAGACAGGGCGTGTTCAACGCAACTATGCAACCGGAGATTGGTTTCCCTTTTTATGCTCAGATTCAGACGCCTACTTCCAATCGCCGCGCTTTTGACGCTTGTCGCAGGGCTCCACGCCACTGCGGCATCCGCCTCAAGCACTCAGGAGTCGATCATCCAGGACGACGCCCTGATGAAGGCGGATCCGGCCGGAACGCTGGCGACCTTCAGGTCGCTGGGCGTGACCCGCGTGCGACTCTCTGTCACGTGGGCCTCGCTCGCTCCGAGCCCCAATTCCAAGACAGCCCCCAAGCACTTCAAGGGCGGTGACCCCGCCTCGTACAGCGGCTGGCAGATCTACGACACGATCGCTCGCCAGGCAAAGGCCGATGGCATCGGCTTGGACTTCATGCTCACCGGTCCCGCGCCGCGCTGGGCCACAGGCCCCGGCATGCCGAGCGGCACCCACCTGCAGTGGAAGCCGTCGGCGTCACAGTTCGGCGCGTTCGCCAAGGCGGTCGGCACCCGCTACAGCGGCCACTACCGAGGGTTGCCGCGGATCAACTTCTGGTCGATCTGGAACGAGCCCAACTACGGGTTTGACCTCGCGCCGCAGACCACCAACCACGACTCGATCGAGGTCGGCGCCGCGATCTACCGCGGGCTGCTCAGCCACGCATGGGCCGGCCTGTCGCAGAGCGGCCACAAGCCCGGCAAGGACACCATCCTGATCGGCGAGACCGCTCCGCGCGGCCTCGACCACGGGATCGGCAACTTCCAGGGCGTCAAGCCGCTGCGCTTCCTGCGCGCCCTGTACTGCGTGGATTCGAGCTACCGCGAGCTTCGCGGCTCGGCCGCCAGCGCACGCGGGTGCCCGACGACCGCAGGCGGTTCGCGCGCGTTCCGCCGGCAGAACCCGGCGCTGTTCTCGGCCAGCGGCTTCGCCGATCACCCCTACACGGCGCAGGCAGCACCGGTCGCCCCGAACGTTCCGACCAACCTGAACGGCCACGGTCGCAGCGACCCGGACTTCGCGGACCTTCCCGAGGTCGGGCGGCTCGAGGGCGTGCTCGACCACCTCAACCGGGTCTATGGCTCGCGCAGCCACTTCAACGTGTGGAGCACGGAGTACGCGTACCGCACGAGGCCCCCGGACCACGTTGGAGTCAGCCTGTCGACCCAGGCCTTCTGGCTCAACTGGGCCGAGTACATCAGCTACAGGCAGAAGCGGATCTCGAGCTTCGACCAGTACCTGCTGGTGGATCCGCCGAGCGGCAGCTTCGCGAGCGGTCTCGAGTTCAACAACCGCAGGCCCAAGCCGTCGTTCGACGCGTACCGGATGCCGCTGTACCTGCCGACCACGTCGACTCGCAAGGGCAAGTCGATCGAGGTCTGGGGCGGCGCGCGCCCAGCGCACTTCGCGTCGACCCGGCAGTCGGTCGTGATCCAGTTCCGCAGCAGTTCCAAGGCCCCCTGGAAGTCGCTCAAGACGGTCCCGATCACCAACAAGCGGGGCTACATCGACACCCACATGGCGTTCCCGTCCAGCGGCCAGGTGAGGCTTGCATGGAGCGGCTTCCTCAGCCGCACCCAGAACATCAGGGTCCGCTAGCGGACATGTCGTGAGTGACGCGTGCCGTCGGTGCTCAGGTGGAGCGCCGGCGGTACGCGATCACCGCGAACACACCGGCGGCGACCACGAGGACGCCGAGCACGATCAGCAGGGGCGTGGGCAAGAACGACGATCCACCGCCGCCGCTACCACTGCCGTCTGCCTTGATCCCGCCGATGTCGGCCAACAGCGCGCGCTGGATCACGTCGTAGCAGTCGGTGTACTCCTTGACGTCGGCAGGCATCGTGTTCAGCGCCGTGCGCAGCTCGGCCGCGGTGTAGGTCTGGGTGAGCCGCGTGTGCGTGTTGCAGTCGGCGACCGCCCCCGACAGCTTGGCGGAGGCCGGCGCGGCGCCCACGAGGCCCACTGCGAGCACCGCCACAGCGGCGATCACGGCTGACGATCGTCGTTTCATCGGCAGACAGGTTAGGGCGATCGCCCGGAACCCTGCGTCAGGGCCTATCCCGACCGGGATAGGTCCTTAGCACCGCCTTGTATCGTCGCCCGCCGTGCCACTTCCGCAGTCGATCCGAAGCGCGGTGCCCACCGGCGTGCGCGACAACGCAACGCTGCGTGCCATGGCACTCGCGCTCGGGCTGATCCCGCCGCGGCCGATGCACTCGCCAGCGGAGGCGGACCTGCTCGCACAGCTGGCCGGCCCGGGTACGCGAGTGGTCGAGATCGGCGTCTACGAGGGCTCCTCGGCGGTCGTGCTGTGCCGGGCGATGGCCCCCAGCGCCGAGCTGCACCTGATCGATCCGTTCATCGACGAGAGCGGCGCCGCGCTACCACCGAACTGGTCCGCGGCCCCCGCCGCGACGCGGCTGGCCGTGTGGCGCGTTGCCCGTCACGAGGGTCCGAAGACCCGCTGGCACATCGCCCGCAGCCAAGATGTCGGACGCCGCTGGGCCGGCGGCGAGGTCGATTTCGTGTTCATCGACGGCGACCACAGCACCCAGGGCTGCCGCGAGGACTGGGACGTGTGGAGCCCCCACGTACGCGTCGGAGGGGCGGTTGCATTTCACGACGCACGCCTCGAGCAACCCGATGGCACCGGCAGCCCAGGACCCACCGGAGTCGTCGACGAGCTGTTTCGGAGTCCGGCGCCACCAGCGGGTTGGAGCATTGCCAACGAGATCGACACCCTCGTCGTCGTGCGCCGCGATGCTCAGCCGCCCACGGCCGCGTAGACCTGCGCCAGGCGATCTGACACGACCTCGGGGTCGGTCAGCCGGCGGACCCGCTCGATCGCCAGCGCCCCTGCCTGCCCCGCCTCCCCGCGCAAGCGACGGATCACCGCGGCCAGCGCCCGTGGATCCCCGGCGGGAACCAGCCACTCATCGGGGACGAGCTCCGGCAGTGCGCCGACACGCGACGCGAGGACCGGCACGCCGGCCGCCATCGCCTCAGCCGCCGCCAGGCCGAACGTCTCGCCCGAGCGCGACGGCACGATCGCCATCACGGCGTCTCGGCGCAGCTGCTCGAGCTCGCGGTCGTCGACGCGCCCGGCGAACGTGACCTCGGGACCGGCCGAGGCGGCCAGCCGCTCGCGCTCCGGCCCATCGCCGGCCACGATCAGCGGCATGCCGGCGATCCGGCAGGCCTCGATCGCGACGTCGACGCCCTTCTCGGGCGCCAGGCGCGACACCACCAGGGCATGGCGTCCGTCGGCCGCCGCAGACCCCGCGGCGAACTGACGGATCACGGCTGGGAGCACGTGCGCCTGGCCGACGGGCGCACGCAGCTCGTGCAGCCGCTCCAACGCGAACGCGCTGGGCACCACGAACGCATCGGCCAGTCGCGCGACCCGCGGCTGCCAGAGCGCCAGCGCGGCGCCATAGGTGACTGCCTCGGCGATCGAGCCGCGGCAGTTGCGAAGCACTCCCGGCAACGTGTTGCGGCCGTGGCAGCGGGTGCACTCCTCGCCGTGGGTGAAGCACACGCCCACAGCGCACACGAGCCGGTACTGGTGCAGGTGCAGCACCACCCGAGCTCCGGCCTCGCGCGCAGCTGCCAGAGCGCGCCATCCCAGCGTGGGATGCAGGTTGTGGGCGTGGACGATGCGCGCGCCTGTGCGGCGCACGGCCCTGGCCACCTGATCGGGTCGCAGTCCCCCACCGAGCAGCCCAGCGGCCGCGCCGGCGCGCCCGATCGTCGCCGAGTCGCGCGCCAGGAGCTCGGCGTCCTCCCCCAAGCGCTCGCGGATCAGCCACAGCAGGTCCTCGACCGCCCGCTCCTCCCCACCGGTCGTCCGGTAGCGGTTGTGGAGGACGAGGATCAAGCGTTCTGGAGCAGCACAGCCGGGGCCGCGCCTGCGGGTCCCAGCAGCGACGGCGCGCGCGCGGCGAGCTCGGCCGGCGTCAGTCGCCAACCCGGCACCGCAAAGCGGTCGACGAGGAACCCGCCCTTGACGACCTTCGTCGACAGCAGCTTGGTGCCCGGCGGAAGGTTCTGTGGCGGCTGCTGGTAGACGCTCCCGACGACGTCGACCTCGTTGACGGTCACGGGTGTCTGGGGCGGCTGTGACCACGGCACGCCGTGCAGATAGATCGCCAGCGGCTGGGCGGCGAAGCCGGAGTCGTAGGCGAGGATCGCGCGGGAGCTCGAAGCCGGTCCGAGGGCCGACGCCACGCCGCGCCAGTCGGGACGCTGGTACTGCGGGCTGTTGCCGATCCGCACCCCGGCATAGACGAACGCGACCAGCAGCACGACCCCCAGCGCTGCGCCGACGGGCCTCGCCCGGGGCACGGTGCAGGCGGCGCCGAGGACTACCGCGAGCGGTATCCACGCCGGAGCGAAGTTGCGCGGCACCAGGTAGTCGCGCCCCAGTTCGGCGAGGACCAGCGGAACGAGCAGCACCGCTGCGGCGATCGCAGCAGCGACGATCGCCCCGCGCCGCTGCTGGGGCTCACCGCCGAAGTACAGAAGCGCCGCCACGGCGGCTGCGAGCAACCCGGCCCCAAGCAGGCCGTTGGTAACCAGTGAGCTCTGGTACAGCGACCCGAGACCGAGATCGACCGGCACCTGTTTGATCCGAATCGCGAGCGGGAACGCCTTGATCCATTGCAATGGATGCGACGTATCCCCGATCGCAAGCGGCAGGATCGCGAGCTGCACCACGGCGACCGCTCCGGCGGCGATCAGGGTCGCACGGTTGCGGTACTTGACGACCAGCCAGATTCCCTCGGGCGCGACCAGGAAACCGGCGAAGAAGTGCGTGAGCATCGCCCCTGCCGAGGCCACCGCCCACCACACCAGATTACGGCGCGACGGTTGCCGCAACGAGCGCGCAAACAGCCAGAACGACAGTCCACACAGGACCATGAACAGCATGTAGGACCGCGCTTCCTGGGAGTACCAGATCATGAACGGGCTGACCGTGGCCAGCGCCGCGGCGACAACCCCGGCAGCTCGGGAAACGAGCTCGCGGCCGCACAGATACGTGATCGGGATCACCGCGGTTCCAAGCAGTGCCGACAGCGACCGCAGGCCCACCTCGCCGGTGCCGAACACCTTGGCCCACAGCCACGCGACGATGAAATACAGCGGCGGGGTGGTCTCGTTGACGTGGACCTGATGCAGCATCGCGCCGAACGACAGGCCCATCTCGTGGACCGTCGCGGCTTCGTCGAGCCAGTAGCTCTGGCTTGCGATCGTGCCGAAGCGGAGAGCGGCGCCAATCGCGACCAGAACTGCAACGATCCAGACGTCGGACGCCACCGTCTCCGCCCACCAGGTCGACTCAGTCCGGGTCGCAGTATCGGGACCCGTGCGGGTCGGGAGGAGCATGCGCGCCCAAGTGTACGCAGCAAACGTCCTATCCTGCCCCGCTTGCAAAGGCCCATGAAACGATCCCTGCCAATGGCCGGCGCCGTACTGTGCGCGCTGCTCGCGCTGGCCGGCTGCGGCGGCGGCGGCTCGAGCTCGAGCTCCAGCTCGACGTCGAGTTCGGTTGCGCAGGCGAAGAGCCGCACCGGTCCGATCTCGATCTTCGAGGCCGAGGCGCAGCTGCGCGGGACGCCCGCGCAGACTGCGCAGAACGTCGACGTCCTACGCCAGCTCGGCGTGGATGTGATCAGGCTCTACATGCCGTGGAACCAGCTAGCTCCCAAGCCCAATTCCCGCACACGGCCGAACTTCAATGCCACCGATCCTGCTTCCTACTCGGCCACCACGTGGGCGATCTACGACGCGATCATCCGCGATGCGACCGCGAAGGGACTCGGGATCGATCTCACCGTCGGTGCGCACGTCCCGCTATGGGCGACCGGCGCAAACGCACCGCCCGGCGGGCCTCATCTGCAATGGGAGCCCTCGGCCTCCGAATACGGCCAGTTCATGCGGGCCGTCGGCAAGCGCTACAGCGGCTCGTACACGCCTCCCGGCTCCTCCACCCCGCTGCCGCGAGTCAAGTTCTGGGCGATCTGGAACGAGCCCAACTACGGCGTCGATCTGGCGCCCCAGGCGATCGATAACTCGACCGTTGAAGTTGCGCCCCGGCTGTACCGCGGACTCGTGGACGCCGCGTGGAGCGCCCTGCAGTCGACCGGCCACGCTCACGACACGTTCC
Organism: Solirubrobacteraceae bacterium; assembly: GCA_036000295.1. Taxonomy (GTDB): domain Bacteria; phylum Actinomycetota; class Thermoleophilia; order Solirubrobacterales; family Solirubrobacteraceae; genus Palsa-465. The sequence goes on along the minus strand of DASYFZ010000033.1, from coordinate 7,049 downwards.
TGATCGGCGAGACCGCACCGCGCGGCCTGACGACGGGAAACAACCCGGGGAGCTTCTCGGGAATGGTGCCGCTGCGATTCATCCGCGCGCTGTACTGCGTCGGCTCAAATCTCAAGCCGCTGCAAGGCCAGGCGGCGGCGGTCCGCGGCTGCCCCACCACGGCGTCTGCGTCCAAGCGGTTCGCGGCCCAGAACCCGGGGCTGTTCCACGCCACCGGGTTTGCCGACCATCCCTACCCCCAGGGGCAGATCGCGCCCAACGTCAAGACGGCCGCCGAGCCCGACTATGCCGACCTTGCGTCGCTGGACAACCTCGAGCGCACTCTGGACACCGTCCAGCAGGCTTACGGCTCGAGCTCCAAGTTCCCGATCTACTCGACCGAGTTCGGGCTCCAGACCAACCCGCCCGAGACGATCTCCCGCGCGATCGACTCCAAGACCGCCGCCTACTACCTCAACTGGTCTGAGTACATCTCCTGGCGCAACCCCCGCGTCTCGTCCTATGACCAGTACCTGCTGACCGACCCGCCGGGTGGCAACTTCGCCACCGGCTTGGAGTACGCCAACGGCCAGCCCAAGCCCCAGCTCTACGACGCGTACCGGCTGCCCCTGTATCTGCCCGTGACGCGCGCTCACAAGGGTCAATCGCTCGAGGTCTGGGGCGACGTGCGGCCGGCACGGTTTGCCCGCAAGGACACGGGCAAAGCGCAGCAGGTCAAGATCCAGTTCCAGGCGGGATCGAAGGGACCGTTCAAGACGCTGAGCACGCTCACGATCGCCAATCCCCACGGCTACTTCGACACGCAGATGACCTTCCCGGGCAGCGGCGTCGTCCAGCTGACGTGGACATATCCCCACGGGCAGACGATCCACAGCCGGCCGGTGTCCGTTACCGTTAGCTAGCCGCCGTGGCCGCCGAGGAAGACGCCGGCCGCCGCAACTTAGAGCCCTGCTGCGCGTTGTCCTCTCAGTACGAGGTGCTCGCCGGGCGGCGATCGTTCCCCCGCTCAGGCCGCGTCTCACGGATCGAATGTCGCGAATCTGCCCACGTCCCGCAATGCTGACGCGAGTCCTAATGCTCGCGGTCTTGATCTGCGCGATCCCGGCTCCGGCCCACGCAACGAAGGCCCAGGAGTCGTGGCTCGAGGACGACGTCAACCTGTACGCCAATCCCGCCGCGACGCTCGGGCAGATGCGGTTCTTAGGGGTCAACCGGGTGCGGGTGGCCGTCCGCTGGCAGCTGATCGCCCCCAGCCCGCTATCCCGCCGTCGCCCTCGCCACTTCAACGCGGCAGACCCCGGCGCCTACCCGCCGGGCACCTGGAACATCTGGGATCAGATCGTCACCTACGCCAAGGCCGACGGGATCGCCTTGAGCTTCGACCTGGTGGGTGGGGCGCCGTTGTGGGCGACCGGGTCCGATGCGCCGCGTGACGGACAGGTCCATCTCAACTGGAACCCGTCTCCGAAGGAGTACGAAGCTTTCGCCCGAGCGGTCGCGACGCGATACAGCGGCAACTACGACCCGTCCACCGACAGGCTCGACTCCGGCAATCCGAACGATCTACCCAAAGTCAGCTTCTGGTCGGTGTGGAACGAGCCCGATTACGGCCCGGGACTGGCGCCCCAGGGCGTCCCCGGACATCTGAAGATCGAGAACAGCCCGCGGATGTACCGCAACCTCGTCGCGGCGATGTGGAACGCGCTGCAGGCCACCGGCCACACCCATGACTCGCTCGTGTGGGGCGAGCTCGCGCCGCGCGGAGCGTTGAACTGGGGCGTGTTCTCGGGGATGAAGCCTTTGATCTTCCTGCGGGCCATGTATTGCGTGGACTCGAACTACCGCCCGTTGCGCGGCGGCGCGGCGCGGATTCGCGGTTGCCCCGCGACCCCGGCGGCTTCGAGGCAGTTCCGCGCCCGCAATCCGGGCCTGTTCAGGGCAGCGGGTGTCGCCGACCACCCGTACATGCGCTGGTACCCACCCAACAAGGAGCAGTTCCCCGACCCGAACAACACGTCCCTGGGCCAGATCGGCAACCTGACGCGAGCGCTCGACCGGCTCCAGCGCGTCTATGGCTCCAACAAGCGCTATCCGATCTACAACACCGAGTTCGGCTATATCACGACGCCGCCCAAGCGCGACACCAAGACCGAGCCGTGGGTCAATCAGAACACCGCCGCCTACTACCTCAACTGGGCGGAGTACCTCTCGTGGAAGAGCCCGCGGATCAGCTCGTTCTCGCAATACCTGCTGTATGACCCGCTTCCCTCGAAGTCCAAGACCGACTTCGGCGGGTTCGCCAGCGGGCTGCTGTCGTTCGGAACGCACGCCCGCAAGGCGACCTACGCCGCTTGGCGGCTGCCGCTGTACATGCCGGTCACTACCGCACGCCGGGGACGCAGCCTCGAGGTCTGGGGATGCGCACGGCCGGCGCACTTCGCGCAGGCCGACACGAACGCCACACAGACCGTCCAGATCCTGTTCCAGCGAGGAGGACGGGGGCCCTTCAGGGTGCTTCGCACGATTGAGGTCACCGATCCCCACGGGTACTTCGACCTGCACATGAGCTTCCCCGTCAGCGGCAACGTGCGCCTCAGCTGGGACTACCCCATCGCCGATCGGGCGCTGGGCTACTTCGACCCGATGGCTCCGCACACCGCGCTCAGCCGCTCGGTTCGGATCACGTTGCACTGAGCCGGGCCACGGGCGTCATACTTCGCGGGTGATGTCAAGCAGCGCTCCGGAGCTTGCCTCCCGCCTGCAGCTCGTCTCCCAGCTGCAGTCGATCTGCGGCCACGAGCACGTGCTGACGCACCCCCACGAGCTGGCCACGTATCGCTCTGATGGCCTGGCGCACTACCGCCAGGTCCCCGTCGCGGCGGTGCTTCCCGGCAGCGCCGAGGAGGTCCACCGCGTGGTCAGAGCGTGCTACGAGGCCGAGGTTCCATGGGTCGCGCGCGGGTCCGGGACCGGCCTCTCGGGTGGCGCGCTGCCGATCGCCGAGGGTGTGCTGATCGTGCTCGCGCGGCTGCGACGGATCCTGTCGATATCGCTGGAGGACTCGCGCGTCGTGGTCGAGCCTGGCGTCACGAATCTCGCGGTTTCCCGCGCGGTCGGCCCCACCCACTTCTACCCGCCGGATCCGTCCAGCCAGATCGTCTGCTCGATCGGCGGAAATGTCGCCGAGAACTCCGGCGGCGCCCACTGCTTCAAGTACGGCTTCACGACGAACTACGTGACCGGACTGGAGGTCGTGCTGAGCGACGGCGAGGTCGTACAGCTCGAGCGCGACGCTCCCGGATACGACCTGCTCGGCGCGTTCGTCGGCTCCGAGGGCACGCTGGGAGTGGCCACGAAGATCACCCTGCGCGTGATCCCGGTACCCCAGAGCGTGCGGACCTTGATCGCCTTCTTCGAGGACACCGGAGCCGCCGGCGAGGCCGTCTCTGAGATCGTCAGCGCCGGGATTGTCCCCGGCGCGATCGAGATGATGGACCGCCTCTCGATCAAGGCCGCCGAGGAGGCCACTGGCGCCGGCTATCGGCTCGACGCCGGCGCGGCGCTGCTCGTCGAGCTCGACGGGCCCGATGAGGAGTGCACCTCACGCCTGGAGCACGTGATGAGCCTGTGCTCGCGCACCGGCGCGATGGACGTCCGCGTGGCTCTGTCCGATCAGGAGCGCGCGCTGATCTGGAGAGCACGCAAGGCGGCGTTCGCGGCCATGGGGCGGATCGCGCCGGCCTACTACGTGCAGGACGGCGTGATTCCCAGGACTCGCCTAGCGGAGGTGCTGCGCCGGATCGACGCGCTCGCCACCGAGTACAAGCTCCAGGTGGCCAACGTCTTCCACGCCGGCGACGGCAACCTACACCCGCTGATCTGTTACGACGCGGGCAGGGAAGGCGAGGCACAACGCGCCGAAGAGCTGTCGGGCCTGATCATCAAGACCTGCGTGGACGCGGGTGGCTCGATCACGGGCGAGCACGGCGTCGGTGTGGACAAGAAGGCGTACATGCCGTCGATGTTCTCCGAGGCCGATCTCGACGCGTTCCAGCGGTTGCGCTGCGCGTTTGACCCACGCGGCCTCGCCAACCCGGGCAAGGTGATGCCGACGCCGCGCCTGTGCGGCGAGGTCCCGGGCCCCTACAGAGAGCACCCGCTCGAGCGCGACGGGGTCGCTACTCGCTTCTGATGCCACGCACGCTGCGCCCCGCGACGTTCGAAGAGGCCGCGGCGGGTCTTGCGGCGGCCGCGGCCGAGGGCCAGTCGGTCAGGATCCGTGGCGCCGGCACCAAGGCCGGCTGGGGGGCGCCCAGCGCCGAGCCCGACGTAGAGCTTCACACGACGGGCCTCGACGAGATCGTCGAGCACAACGTCGGCGACCTCACCGCGGTCCTTCAGGCGGGCGTGCCGCTCGCCCAGGCGCAGGCGACGTTCGCGGCCTCCGGCCAGATGCTGTCGCTGGACCCGCCGCTGGGACGCGGCGATGCGGCGACCGCGACGATCGGCGGGGTCGTGGCGACCGCCGACTCCGGGCCACTGCGCCACCGATACGGCGCCGCGCGCGACCTTGTGGTCGGGATGACCGTCGCGCTCAGTGACGGGACGATCGCGCGGTCGGGCGGCAAGGTGATCAAGAACGTTGCCGGCTACGACATCGCCAAGCTGTTCTCGGGCGCCTTTGGGACGCTCGGCGCGATCCTCGAGGTCAGCGTCCGCCTGCACCCCGTGGCGCCCGCCAGCAGCACCGCGCTCGGGGCAAGCGGAGATCCCGAGGTGCTGGCGAAGGCCGCGCGGCTGCTGACGATGGCCCCGCTCGAGCTCGAGGCGCTCGACGTCGCGTGGCAATCCGGTTGGGGACAGGTGCTCGCGCGGCTGGCGGGCGCGGAGGCTCCAAGGCGGATCGTGCGCGTGACGGCACTGATGCGCGAAGCCGGTCTGGAGGACGTGGACGCAATCTCAGACGACGACGACCTGTGGGCCCGCCAGCGGGCCGGGCAGCGGTCCGAGGGCGCCGTGCTGGCGCGTGTAACGGCACGCCCTTCCGCGCTGGCCCAGGTCGTGCGCGCGACCCGCTCCTGCGAGGGGCGGCTGGTGGGGCGCGCGACGCTGGGGCTAAGCTGGATCGAGGTCGAGCCCGAGGCGCTGGGAGCGCTGCGGGACGAGCTCGATGCGCAGGCGACGTTCGTCGTGCTCGACGCTCCGTCCGGGATCCGCGACCGCCTTGATCCATGGGGCGCGCGGGAGGGCTCAGAGCTCGAGCTGATGCGCCGGATCAAGATGCGCTTTGATCCAGCCGGGGCCTGTAATCCAGGGGTGTTCGTGGGAGGAATCTAGATGGCATTCGACACGTTCAGAGCGCCGGAGACCGAGGTCCTGGAGGACTGCGTTCACTGCGGCTTCTGCCTCGACACGTGCCCGACTTATGTGCTGTGGGGTAACGAGGCGGACTCGCCGCGCGGGCGGATCGTCCTGATCGGCGAGGGCCTGCGGTCTGACGAGCCGATGTCCGACGAGATGGTGACCCACTTCGACCGCTGCCTGGGATGCATGGCGTGCGTCACAGCCTGCCCGTCGGGCGTGCGCTACGACCGCCTGATCGAACGCGTGCGTCCCCAGGTCGAACGCCACCACCGGCGCTCCCTGTTCGAGCGGGGGCTGCGGCGGATGCTGTTCGGGACCCTCCCCCACCCGCGCCGGCTGCGCACGCTCGCGCCGCTGATGATCGCCGGGCGCAAGCTCGGGTCAGACCGGATCCCGGGACGCGTTGGGGAGCTCGCCAAGGTTGCGCCCCAGCTGAGCATGCGCGAGCTGCGCAGCACGGGCTTTCCGGAGCACGTGGCCGCCGTCGGCGAGCGGCGCGGCCGCGTCGGTGTGCTGCTGGGATGCGTGCAGCGGGTGTTCTACGCCGACGTTCAGCGTGCGACGATCGCGACGCTCGCCGCGGAAGGGTTCGAGGTGTTCGCGCCGCCGCTGCCCGAGTGCTGCGGGGCGCTCGAGATGCACTCGGGCGAGGAACCGGCGGCGGTCACGCGCGCCGAGGCGACGATCGCCGCGTTCAACGCGATCGAGGGGCTCGACTATGTGGTCACCAGCGCGGCCGGCTGCGGATCGGCGATGAAGGAGTACGGCGAGCTCGTCGGCACGCCGGACGCGCAGCGCTTCGCCGAGCGCGTCGTCGACGTCACCGAGCTGCTCGGCTCCGTGGAGCCCCGGGCGCCGCGCGGGCCGGTGCCGCTCAAGGTCGTCTACCACGACGCCTGCCACCTCGCCCACGCCCAGAGGGTGCGAGAGCAGCCGCGGGCGATGCTACGGACGATTCCCGGGCTGGAGCTGCTCGAGAACCCTGTGGAGCCCGACATCTGCTGCGGATCTGCCGGCGTCTACAACATGCTGCAGCCCGAGGCCGGCGCCGACCTCGGGGTGCGCAAGGCCCGCAACCTGCTCGACACCGGCGCCGATGCCATGGCAGCGGCCAACCCGGGCTGCGCGGCGCAGCTCGACCGCCACTTCCGCGACCTGGGCCGCCCGCTGCCGATCTATCACCCCGTCGAGCTCGTGTGGCGCTCGATCAGGGCCAGCGCCTAACCGGCGTACATCTCCTCGATCTCGCGCTCATACTTGGCGGCGATCGGCCGGCGCTTGAGCTTCATCGTCGGCGTCAGCTCGTCGCCGCCGGGCAGCCAGTCGCCCTGCACGATCGCGAACTTCTTGATCTGCTCGACGCGCGCCAGCTGCTCGTTGGCGGCGTCGATGGCGGTCTGAATCTCGGCGATCACCTTCGGATCAGACGCCAGCTCTTGGAGTGAGGAGGCCTCGATCCCCTGTTGCTTGGCCCACTGCGGGGCGAAGTCGGCGTCGAGCACGATCAACGCGGTGTTGTAGGGACGGGCGTCGCCGATGCAGCACGCCTGGCCGATCATCGGGCTCGACGTCTTGATCGCGGCCTCGATGTTCGCCGGCGACATGTTCTTGCCGGCCGCATTGATGATGATCTCCTTCTTGCGGTCGACGATCTTCAGGTAGCCGTCGTCGTCGATCTCGCCGAT